>CAURWS010000047.1:0-12201 GCA_963528485.1 uncultured Pseudomonas sp.
CAACCACCCAGCCCACATCGGAAATCCCCCACCAGACATCCCCCGCGCTCAGGCCATACACCTGATTCAAGGTGTAGCGCATGGCCACGGCATGGCCGCCGTTTTCACGCACGATGCCCTTGGGTTTGCCGGTGGTGCCGGAGGTATAGAGGATGTACAGCGGATCGAGGCTCGAGACCGGCACCGGATCAATCGGCTCGACACCTTCCAGCGCTTGCTGCCAGTCCAGATCCCGGCCCGCTTGCAGCCCCGCGACGCATTGCGGGCGCTGCCAGACCAACACGCGTTCAGGCTGAAACCGCGTCAGGGTCAGGGCCTTGTCGACCAGCGGTTTGTAAGGGATGACCCGATCAAACTCCAGGCCGCAGGACGCGGTGAGCAGCAAGCGGGGTTTCAGATCATCGATGCGCAGTGCCAGCTCGTGGGGCGCAAAGCCGCCGAACACCACCGAATGCACCGCGCCAATCCGCGCGCAGGCCAGCATGGCCATGGCCGCCTGGGGGATCATCGGCATATAGATGATCACGCCGTCGCCCTTCTCCACCCCCATTTGGCGCAGCAGGCCAGCCAGCCGTGCGACCTCATCGCGCAACTGTTGGAAGGTGAAACTGGCCTGATGATCGGTAACGGGCGAGTCGTAGATCAGCGCCAGTTGCTCGCCGCGTCCCAGTTCTATCTGGTGATCCAGCGCCAGATAACTGCTGTTGAGCTGTCCGTCGGCGAACCAGCGATGGGTGCCGTCGGGCATGGCCTGCAGCGTTTGTTCGGGCGCGTGATACCAGGCCACCTGCCGCGCCTGCTCGGCCCAATACGTCTCAGGCGTGTCGATGGACTGCTGATGATGCCGGGTGTAATGCGCGCTTGTGGGCGCGGCGCTTCTGTCATTCATCCGTGGTTCCCTGTGATTGTTTTTATGAGGGCTGACAACACAGGAAAGAAACTAGCAGAAGCTCAGGCGCCCGCCACGCCCCGTCAGGCGGCTTTGGCCTCAGCGTTGCGGCGCATCAGCAAACCGCCCAGCGCCAGCAGGGCCAGCACAACCACTACGGCGCCATAAACGTTGGTGGTGACGATCAGGCCTTCGGTCTTGACCGCCAGCCCCGCCAGCAACGCCGGGATGCAGAACGCCAGGTAACTCAAGGCCAGGAACGCCGACATCAACCCGGCCCGCTCGTGAGCATGGGCCAGCGGCAGCAACAGACGCAGCGCCCCGAGAAAGCTCGCGCCAAAGCCGATGCCCGCCACCACGGTGCCGCTGAAGAACAACCAAAGCCAGCCCAGATCCACCGCCACCAGCACCACCGAAACGCCGGCAGCGAGGAAGCTGCACCCGACCAACAGCGCCAGTCGTGGGGCTTTCAAACGCAGGTTCATGATCGAAATCGCGCCGCTGATGGTCAGCGCGGCCACGGCCAGGCCGCCGTTGAGCACCGAAGTAGAACCGGTGGCCGCTGCCAGCAGTGAAGGCGCCAGCGACAGGAAGAAGCCGCCCAGCGCCCACGCCGCGATGTCCGCCGGCAATATCAGCAGCAAGGTGCTGCGCGCTCGCGTCGGCACCGACAACGCAGGTTTCAGGGTTTTCAGCACACCGGGCTGCGGCGTTACGGTTTCCTGCACCCACCACAGGTACAGCAACTGGCCGACGAACGCCGCCAGCAGCAACGCATACGCCAGCATCATCGGCCACGGCGCGTATTGCACCAGAGCGCTGGTGCCGAGCGCGCCCAAGGCCATGCCGAACATCGGCGCGATGCTGTTGATCAGCGGCCCCTGGGTTTGCGAGGTGTCGAGCATCGCGGCGCCCAGCGCGCTGGTGGCGATCCCCGTGGCAATGCCCTGCAACACGCGAGCGGCAATCAGCCAGCTGACGTCGGTGGCGCCTATGAACAGCAGCAGGGACAGGATCTCCAGTACCAGCGCCGCGAAGATCACCGGACGCCGCCCCAGATAGTCCGACAGTGAGCCGAACACCAGCAGCGTCGCCAGCAGGCTCAAGGCATACACGGCGAAAATCAGCGTCAGCAATGCCGAGGAAAAGCCCCAGGCCTGCTGGTAGACGTGATAAAGCGGGGTCGGTGCGCTGGAGGCAGCGAAAAAGCACAGCATCACGAACGCCAGGTAAACCAGGTGACCTCGGCCCCGACCATCGTGTTGCGGGTTCTGCAAAGAATCAGACACGAGTACACTCTCCCAAAAAAGCACACCACAAAAGCTACGAATTTGCGTTAGAGAGTGTGCGAGTAGATTCTGCTTAAAGCAAATACTTTGTGTTAAGGTCCGCTCCATGGCTATCAAAGAAGGTATACGCACTGGCGGGCGCAGCGCCCGGGTGCAGACATCGATTCACGCCGCAGTGCGCGATCTGTTGCAGGAACAGGAGCGCTCGGCGCTCAGCGTGCCCATGATCGCGGCCCGCGCGGGCGTGACGCCGTCGACCATCTACCGTCGCTGGGGCGATCTCACTTCATTGCTGGCCGATGCCGCCGTCGAGCGCCTGCGCCCTGACGAACCCGTGGATTGCGGCAACCTGCGCGACGACCTGCGCACCTGGGTCGAAGTCTATCTGGAAGAAACCAGCTCGGCGCCGGGCCGCGAAATGATGCGCGACGTAGTCGCCAGCAGCGCCACCCTGTGCTCAGGCAAGTGCCTGAACATCGTTCGCGATCAGCTGCAAATCATCATTGATCGAGCGCAATTACGCGGCGAACGCAGCCCATCCGCCGATGAGCTGATCGACGCCGTGGTCGCGCCGATGGTCTATCGCATCCTCTACGCCGAGTCGGCGCCCACCCTGCAACGCATGCATCAGCTGCTCGACCGCTGCCTGGGTTGAGCGCAAATCCCGCCAACTCGCTATGATGGCGGGCTAAACGGACTCTTGGGCCTCTCCCTTATGCACACCCTCGCAGACCTGCGCGCCGGCACGCTGGCGGGCATCAAGCGGCTGGACCTCAGCTGCGGGCTCACATCATTTCCTGACGAGATCTTCAGCCTCAGCGACTCGCTGGAAGTGCTGAACCTGACCGGCAACCAGCTGACCGAATTGCCCGCCGATCTGCACCGGCTCAAGCACCTGAAGATTCTCTTTTGCTCCAACAACCCGTTCACGCGGCTGCCGGAAGCCCTCGGCCAATGCGAGCAGCTGTTTTTCATTGGCTTCAAGGCCTGCCGCATCAGCGAGGTGTCGCCCCGCGCCCTGCCGCCCGGCCTGCGCTCGCTGGTGCTGACCGACAACCGCATCGAGTCGCTGCCGGACGAAATCGGCCAGTGCAAACACCTGCAAAAACTCATGCTGGCGGGCAATCGCCTGCAGCACCTGCCGCAGTCCCTGCAACACTGCCCACGCCTTGAACTGCTGCGCATCGCTTCCAACCAGATTCGCCAGTTGCCCCAGTGGCTGCTGCAGATGCCCTCCCTCGCCTGGCTGGCCTTCTCCGGCAACCCGCTCAACGACATTCACACCGAAGCACCGATCCGCCAGATTCCCTGGCAGCAACTGACCTTGCACAAGCTGCTGGGCGAAGGGGCTTCCGGGGTGATTCAGCAAGCCCAGTGGCTCAATGAGCACGGCATCGCGCAGGAAGTGGCCGTCAAACTCTACAAAGGCGAGCTGACCAGCGATGGCACGCCGTTGAACGAAATGGCCGCCTGCATCGCGGCCGGCCAGCACCCCAACCTGATCCCGGTCGAGGGCCAGGTGTTCGGCCATCCGCAGCAGGCGCGCGGGCTGGTGATGCAGTTGATCTCCCCGAGCTTCCTCACCCTGGCCCGCCCACCGAGCCTGGAATCCTGCTCCCGGGATTTCTTCAACTGCACTCGGATGAGCGTGCAAACCCTGCGGCGCATGGCCTGGGGCATCGCCTCCGCCTGCCGTCATTTGCACGCCCACGGCATCAACCACGGCGATCTCTACGCCCACAACGTGCTGTGGGAAGAAAGCGGTGAAAGTCTGCTGGGGGATTTTGGTGCCGCGGCGTTCTACCCCGATGCGGATACGGGGCGGCGGCTGGAACGCATCGAGGTTCAGGCGTTCGGGATTCTGCTGAGAGAATTGTTGGCGTGTTGCGACGGGACTGATGAACAAACCGCAGCGCTGCGAGAGTTGCAGGCGAGCTGTGTTCAGACCGACCTGATGGGCCGCCCGACCTTTG
Source organism: uncultured Pseudomonas sp. (assembly GCA_963528485.1). Lineage (GTDB taxonomy): Bacteria > Pseudomonadota > Gammaproteobacteria > Pseudomonadales > Pseudomonadaceae > Aquipseudomonas. Next base: position 4,152 of record CAURWS010000047.1, read on the forward strand.
CGCAACTACAACTTGCGCTGGCCGCACAGCAACCGAGCCTGTAGCCCTGTAGCAGCACGGCTTGCCGGCGGTGGCGTTCGCAAAATCGCTACCGCTGGCAAGCCGGGCTGCTACAAAGGGTTCGGTGAGCCTTTTGAGGCTTAACCCGCCAGACCTACGTAGAAATCCTGCACGTCGTCATGGCTGTCGATGGCCTCCAGAAACGCCTCGACCTCGGCCATCTGCTCATCGCTCAGGCCAGACACCGGGTTCTTCGGGCGGTAGCCGATCTTCGCCGATTCCACCGTAAAGCCCTGCTCTGGCAGCGCCTTGCACACGGCATCCAGGTCAGTGGTTTCGGTATAGAACAGGGTGACGCCGTCATCGCCAGCTTCCACGTCCTCAGCGCCCGCTTCGATCGCGGCTTCGTCCGGATCAGCATCGCCATGGGCGGCACGGGCTTCGATCATGCCCAAGTGTTTGAAGTCCCAGGCCACGGAACCCGAACCGCCCAGTTGGCCCTTGCGGAACAGCACGCGGATTTCGGCAACGGTGCGGTTCACGTTGTCGGTCAGGCACTCGACGATCACCGGCACCTGGTGTGGCGCAAAGCCTTCGTAGGTGAGTTTTTCGAAGTGAACGTGCTCGCCCAGCAGGCCCGCGCCCTTCTTGATCGCGCGTTCCAAGGTTTCACGGGGCATCGAGGCCTTCTTCGCCTGCTCGACCACCAGACGCAGACGGGAGTTCATGTCCGGGTCGGCACCGGCGCGCGCGGCAATCATGATTTCCTTGGACAGCTTGCCGAAAATCTTGCCCTTGGCGTTGGCTGCTGCTTCTTTGTGTTTGACCTTCCACTGTGCGCCCATGATTGCTCTCTTGTTTCAATGGCGATTGACCGTCGCGATGCGCCCTGCGTGGCGTGCAGGACAGCGGACGATGAATGCTGAATAGGGTGATCGGTACTTCGATGCGCCACGACGAAATCGGGCGCCCGCCGCATTTTATACGCGCTGGCGTCAGATGAAACCCCTGACGTGCTGCCACCGATCAAACAGAGGCTGATAAGTTTCGAGGAAAACACCGCCGCGCCGGCCGCGATTAGCCGATCCAACCTGTAGGCCATTTCCGAAAATCGGCAATGCGCCCTTTTGCCCTGTGGCTTTTCGTACCCTCTGCACCTCGAAATTTCAGGGTGTACCAGCAGATGCGCGAAGACTCGCACGTGACAATGACCTTGGCCATCGACGGTGGCCCGCACGATTTTCAGGTCATCGGGGTCAACGGCCGCGATCGACTGAACGCACCGTTCTGCTTCGAAATCGATCTGGTGAGCGCCGACCCTGAGCTGGAGTGCCCCTCATTGCTGCAACGCAGTGCCTGGCTGCAACTGGCTCGCCGCGACGACGATGGGCACAGCGTACACGGGCGAATTCACCAGATGCGCCAGTTGCATAAAGGCCAGCCGCTGAGCCTGTATCGCCTGCTGTTGATGCCGGCCTTGCAACAGCTGGCGGGAGCGCCGCGGCGGCAGGTGTTCAACGGCCTGAGCGTGCCTGAAATCATCACCACGCTGCTGCAGCGTCACTCATGGCCTGACAGCGAATGGCGCTTCGAGCGGTTTTTCGGCCTCTATCCACCACGCGAGCATTGCCTGCAATACGACGAGAGCGACCTGCACTTTCTTTGTCGACTGTGTGAGGAAGAAGGCATCAGCTTTCGCTTCGAACACGCGCCTGATCGCCATGTGCTGGTGTTTTCCGATGACCCGACGGGGTTTCCTGAATGGCCTGCGGCCACAGCGGTGGACCACCTGGCCGAGCGCTTCTCGGCGCGTGACTGCTACAGCACCCACGCAGGCGAGCATTACACACCACCCGGTACAGGCGCCGCGCCCTCAAGGACGGACGCCGACAATCAAAAACTCTGGATGCCTTATGGACTGGACACTTCGCTTGAGCGGATTGGGCAATTGCGCGGGCGTCTGCTGGAGCGTGTGCGCTGCGAGCACCGGGATATCATCGGCCGCAGCGTTCAGCCCTGGCTGCGCAGTGGCCGGGTGATTCGTGTCGAACAGCACCGTGATCCGCTGTTCAACGATCAGTGGCTGCTGACCGGCGTACAGCACGCGGCCTGGCAACTGGCACCGTTGCGTCGGTGTTCGTCCCGCGAAGTGATGCACATGCTGCAGGCGATGGCGTCTGCAAGCGCTGTCAAAGGCACACCGGGCTTGCTGGCACTGAAGCCTGAGGGGGAAAAGTCGCCGCTGGCCCACTACGAAAATCGCTTTCAGGTCATCCCCTGGACGATGCCGTTTCGCCCGGCCCTGAATCATCCCAAAGTGCTTGCCACCGGTATGCAGCAGGCCACGCAACTGGCCGATGATCCTGGGCGGGCCGGACGGGTTCGTATCCGCTATGACTGGCAGACCAAAGACTCACCCCAGGCCAGCCATGCCCGGGTGGTCAGCCAATTGGCTCGGCAACCTCCGGGAACACGGCTCAGCGTGCGGTTTTTCGAGGGGGACCCCGATCAACCGCTGGTCTGCGGCGTACTGGACGAAGACGCCCCAACCACGCACATGCCCCACACCGCAGGACTGAGCATCGACAGCCAGAAGCCGCTGACGCTCACAAGCCCCAAGGCCACGCTGAACATCACCGAAGACGGCATTCATTACAGCCCCTTGGCCGCCACGGACGCTGCTATCAACGATGCTTGAACACCGGTTCGCGCTTTTCGATGAACGCCGCCATGCCTTCCTTCTGGTCTTCGCTGGCAAACGCTGAGTGAAACACGCGACGCTCGAAGCGAATGCCTTCGGACAGACTGACTTCGAAGGCGCGGTTGACGCTCTCCTTGACCATCATCGTCATCGGCAGCGACTTGGCGGCAATGCCTTCGGCGACCTTGAGCGCTTCTTCAAGCAGTTGTTCCTGCGGCACGATGCGCGCCACCAGCCCCGAGCGCTCGGCCTCGACGGCATCGATCATGCGCCCGGTCAGGCACATTTCCATGGCCTTGGCCTTGCCGACAGCACGGGTCAGGCGTTGGGTGCCGCCCATACCCGGCAACACGCCGAGCTTGATCTCCGGCTGGCCGAATTTCGCGTTGTCGGCCGCCAGAATGAAATCGCACATCAGCGCCAGTTCGCAGCCGCCGCCCAGGGCAAAACCGGACACCGCCGCGATGATCGGCTTGCGGCGGGCGGCTACGCGGTCGCTGTCGCTGAACAGGTCGTCGAGGTAAATCTGCGGGTAGGTCAGCTCGGCCATTTCCTTGATATCGGCGCCTGCGGCGAAGGCCTTGGCGGAGCCGGTCAGCACGATGCAGCCAATCCCGAGGTCCTGCTCCAGCTCGTCCAGGGCATGGTTGAGTTCACTGATCAACTGCGCATTCAGGGCGTTGAGTGCCTGCGGACGATTGAGCGTGAGCAGCGCAACGCGACCTTTGATTTCTTTTAGGATTGTTTCGTAACTCATTGTTATTTATCCATTTGATGTGCTGAGCGACTTTCTCGAAAGAAAATCATCCAGCTTTAATAAGTGATCGCAACTCGTTGATTCATATCGGCTAAATCATCTCAACCGCCATCGCTGTCGCTTCACCGCCGCCAATGCAGATCGCCGCCACGCCGCGCTTCAATCCGCGCTGGTTGAGGGCCGACAGCAGCGTCACCAGAATCCGCGCCCCTGACGCACCAATGGGGTGCCCCAGCGCGCAGGCGCCGCCGTTGACATTGACCTTCTCGTGCGGCAATTCCAGCTTGCTCATGGTGACCAACGCGACCACGGCGAAGGCTTCGTTAATCTCGAACAGGTCGACCTCGCCCAGGGACCAGCCGGTCTTGCTCATCAGTTTCTCAATGGCGCCGATAGGAGCGGTCGGGAACAGGCCGGGCTGATTGGCATAGGCAGCGTGCCCGCGAATGACTGCCAGTGGCTTCAACCCCCGCCGTTGCGCTTCTGATTGACGCATCAGGGTCAGGGCAGCGGCGCCATCGGAGATCGAGCTGGAGTTGGCAGCGGTCACCGTGCCCCCCTCACGAAAGGCCGGTTTGAGCTGAGGAATCTTGTCCAGCTTGGCTTTGGGCGGCTGCTCGTCCTGGCTGACGGTCTTCTGTTCCTTGCCCACGGTGACCTGCAACGGCACGATCTCGGCCTCGAAGCGGCCATCCTTCATCGCATCCTGGGCGCGGGTCAGGGAGGCCACGGCAAAGGCGTCCTGTGCCTCACGGCTGAAACCTTCGAACGAGGCGCATTCCTCGGCAAAGGTGCCCATCAGGCGGCCGCGCTCATAGGCGTCCTCAAGGCCGTCGCAGAACATGTGATCGATCACCTGCCCGTGGCCCATGCGGTAGCCGCTGCGGGCCTTGTCCAGCAGGTACGGCGCGTTGGACATGCTTTCCATGCCACCGGCGACCACCACATCGGCACTGCCGGCCAGCAACAGGTCGTGGGCCATGATCGCCGCCTGCATGCCCGATCCGCACATTTTGTTCAACGTCGTGCACAGGGTGCCATTGCTCAGGCCCGCACCAAGGGCCGCCTGACGCGCTGGCGCCTGGCCCAGCCCCGCAGGCAGCACGCAGCCGAACAACACCTGCTCGACCTCGCTGGCCGCCACACCCGCTCGTTCGACAGCCGCACGTATGGCCGCCGAGCCCAGCTGTGGCGCGGTCAGGCTCTTGAGATCCCCCTGAAAACCGCCCATGGGCGTGCGTACGGCGCTGACGATGACGACGGGGTCTTGCTGAAGTGGGTTCAAAGCCATGATGGAACCTCCTCGATTAGCGGGCAGCCATGCGCAGGGCGCCGTCGAGACGGATCACCTCACCGTTGAGCATGCTGTTTTCGATGATATGGCGTGCCAGGGCGGCGTATTCGTCGGGTTTTCCCAGGCGCGGCGGGAACGGCACGCCGGCAGACAGGCTTTCACGCACTTGCGGGGTCATCCCGGCCATCATCGGAGTCTCGAAGATGCCGGGGGCGATGGTCATGACGCGAATGCCGAAGCGCGCCAGTTCACGGGCGGCGGGCAAGGTCAGGCTGGCGATGGCGCCTTTGGATGCGGCGTAGGCAGCCTGGCCGATCTGGCCATCGAAGGCGGCGACCGATGCAGTGTTGATGATCACCCCGCGCTCGCCACCTTCATCCGGGGCGCCTTCGGCAATGGCCGCAGCCGCCAGACGCAGCAGGTTGAAGCTGCCGATCAGATTGACGTTGATGACCCGGCTGAAGCTGTCCAGGCCGTGAGGGCCTTCCTTGCCGAGGATTTTTTCGGCACCGACGATGCCTGCGCAGTTGATCAGGCCGTTGACCTGACCGAACTCGGCCAGTGCCCTGTCCACAGCAGCTTTGGCCGCCTGCTCATTGGTGATGTCAGTGACACTGGCGCGGGCATTGGCGCCGAGCTTTTGCACCTGCGCGTCCAGCGCCTGGGCGTTGACGTCCACCAGCAGCACCCTGGCACCCGCCTCGATGAGCATCTGCGCCGTCGCCGCGCCCAAGCCGGAAGCGCCGCCACTGACCAGAAACACCTTGCCTTCGATCTGCATGATTGTGTCTTCCTTACACTTTTATTGTTTGAGTGAGGAAATACTCCGCCCTGCAGCGGCGATGGGCAATAGTCAAAGCGCGCAACCGGGGTGGCGGTTTTAGACAGGGCCGGCGATTGCGCCCAGTACCAGCACGGCTTGCCGGCGTTGGGGCCGTTGAAATCGCTGCCGCCGGGAGGCCGGACGGCTACAGAGCTATCTCCTGGCATTACGTCTTGCGTTGCAAAACAGCCTCCCCCGACTGCGCCGACAGCCGCCGGTTATCCAGCAGCGCCAACAGCGCAATGATCGCCACCCAGACGAACGTCAGCTGGAAATCCGCCGTGTGCGCCTGCCCTTGATTGCTGTGCAAAAACATCGACCCGCGCAGCAACAACGCCGCAATCGCCACCCCCAGCCCCATGCTCAGCTGAAAGAACATGCTGAACATCGTCGACGCATCGCTCATCTGCGCCTTGGGCACGTCGGCAAAACCCAGGGTGTTGAACGCGGTGAACTGCATGGAGCGCGACAGGCCGCCCACAAAAAGGATCAGCAGGATCAGCGGCCAGCCCATGCGCTCGTTGAGCAGCGCACAGGCCACAATGGCCACCACGCCGATCAGGCCATTGACCATCAGCACCGGGCGAAAGCCCCAGCGCTGTATGATCGCGCTGGTAAAGGGCTTCATCGCCAGATTTCCTGCGAACACGCCCAGCACCAGCAAACCGGCGTCGAACGCCGACAGACCAAACCCAAGCTGAAACATCAGCGGCAGCAGAAACGGCAAGGTGCTGATGGCGATGCGAAACAGCGACCCGCCCAACAGGCTGACGCTAAAGGTGCGAATACCGATCACCGCGACGTTCATCAGGGGTTGGTTGCGCTTGCGCATGTGCATCCACGCCAGGGCGCCACTGACCAGCCCGACACCCGTCAACGACAGGCCCGGCCATTGACTGGCGCGCCCCTGACCGAGCATTTCCATGCCGTACAGGATCGCCATGCAGGCCACGCCCACCAGCACGAAACCGCCGAAATCGAAGGCGCGCTGATTGACCTCGTTGCGCCGGGGGATCAGCACCCAGGTGGCGACCAGCGCCAGGATACCCAGCGGCAAATTCAGGTAGAAGATCCACGGCCAGGAGGCGTGGGTGACGATGAACCCGCCCAGCGGCGGGCCCAGCACCGGGGCCACCAGGCCTGGCCAGGTAATCAGCGAAATCGCCCGCACCAGGTCCTTCTTTTCAGTCGCGCGCATCACCGCCAGGCGGCCGACCGGGACCATCATTGCCCCACTGATGCCCTGGAGCACACGCGCCGCGACGAAGGCTTCAAGGCTGGTGCTCATCCCGCACAGCAACGAAGACAGGGTAAACAGCACGATCGCCCCGCCGAACACCAGACGCGACCCCAGACGATCGGCCAACCAGCCGCTGATGGGAATGAACGCGGCAATCGCCAGCATGTAGGCGCTCATGCCGATGTTCAGGTCCACGGCAGCCACGCCGAAAGTCTTGGCCATCTGCGGCAGCGCGGTGGCGATCACCGTGGCGTCGAGGTTTTCCATGAAGAACGTGACCGCGACCAGCAGCGCGATCAACGTCGATTGGCGTTGCGACATCGGCGGCATTCCTTGATCCGAAACGGCTTACGGCGCTCTAGGGTATCTGTTTCAAGGTGTTTCGCGCACGGCGAAATGACCCCAATGCTCGGTGCGCCAAGGAATTGGGCGATTACCGAACAAATTGGCAAATCAGAGACGCTGAGGTACTTTTGCGAAAGTAACTATCTGGTACATTTTGCTTATACAAGGCTTCCGCCACCGGCAGCCCATAACAAGAGCCCATCGTCATGACGTCATTCGCCCAGAAACCCTCCATCCTCGCCGGCCTCATCGGCGCTGGTATTCAGGCCTCCCGAACCCCTTCGCTGCACGAACACGAAGGCGACGCCCAAGGGATGCGCTACCTGTACCGGATCATCGACCTGGACGCGCAACAGCTCGACGTCACCGCCCTGCCCCAATTGATCGACGGCGCCCAGCGCTGCGGCTTTACCGGCCTGAATATCACCTTTCCGTGCAAGCAGGCGGTCATACCACTGCTCGATGAGCTGTCGGACGAAGCGCGCAGCATCGGCGCAGTCAATACCGTGGTGTTCAAGAACGGCAAGCGCATCGGCCATAACACCGATTGCCTGGGGTTTGCCGAAGGATTGCGCCGCGGTTTGGGTGATGTGGCGCGAGGGCGGGTGGTGCAGATGGGGGCCGGCGGTGCGGGCGCGGCGGTGGCTCATGCCCTGTTGGCCGAGGGGGTTGAACAACTGACCGTCTTTGAAGTGGATCCGGCTCGCGCCCAAAGCCTGGTGGACAACCTCAATGCCCACTTCGGCGCCGGGCGCGCGCGGGTGGGCCATGATTTGCCTTCCACCATGGCCAGCGCCGACGGCCTGGTGAACACCACGCCGGTGGGCATGGCCAAACTGCCCGGCACGCCGTTGCCGCCGGAACTGCTGCACGCAAAACTGTGGGTCGCG
>CAURWS010000048.1:0-12167 GCA_963528485.1 uncultured Pseudomonas sp.
CGCAATAGCGGTGTGTCAGACAGCAGACTCGTGAATGACACCCCGCTATCGCGGACCAGCGCGCTCCCACAAGCGGCATGCGATGCTTATAAACTCAATTCCAGCCAGCGCGATCCATCATCCGAATCGCCTCGGCCTGACGCCGACCGGCAATCTCTACCGGAATGGTATCGGCCTTGAACGCCCCCCAGCTCGCCACTTCCTCGGAAGGCGCAACCTTCGGGTTGGCCGGGAATTCCTGATTGGTGCCGGAGAAAATCGTCTGCGCTTCAGGCCCGGTCATCCACTCAACCAGCGCTTTGGCTGCTTCTGCGTGCGGAGCGTATCGGGTCAGGCCGATGCCCGACAGGTTCACGTGCACGCCGCGATCAGTCTGGTTCGGCCAGAACAGGCGCACGGCCAGATCCGGGTTCTGCTTGTGCAGGCGACCGTAATAGTAGGTGTTGACGATGCCGACGTCGCACTGCCCGGCGTTGATCGCCTCGAGCACCGCGATGTCGTCGGAGAACACGTCGGTGGACAGGTTGTTGACCCAGCCCTTGAGGATTTTTTCCGACGCTTCGGCGCCGTGGGTTTCGATCAGCGTGGCGGTCAGCGACTGGTTGTAGACCTTCTTCGCAGTACGCAGGCACAGGCGGCCTTCCCACTGTTTGTCAGCCAACGCCTCATAGGTCGTCAGCTCCTCGGGCTTCACCCGGTCAGTGGAGTAGGCGATGGTCCGCGCACGCAGGCTCAGGCCTGTCCAGGCGTGGGTCGAGGAGCGATATTGTGGCGGGATGTTGGTGTCGATCACCGGTGAGGTGAACGGCTGCAGGATGCCCATTTGCTCAGCCTGCCAGAGGTTACCGGCGTCGACGGTGAGCAGCAGGTCGGCGGTCGCGTTCTGCCCCTCAGCCTTGATGCGCTGCATCAGCGGCGCTTCCTTGTCGGTGATGAACTTCACTTTCACACCGGTCTTGGCGGTGTAGGCATCGAAAACCGGCTTGATCAGCTCGTCGATACGGGAGGAATAGACCACGACTTCGTCAGCGGCCTGGGCGGTGCTGCCGAGCACGGTGAATGCCAAGGCAGCCAGAATACGCTTGCGCGCCTGCATGCTGAGTCTCCTGATGTCGGGAGGTCGAGAGAAATGAGGCGAAATGGTAGTGAATCGCATCATCGAAATCCGGACCGAGCCGTTACCAGATGTTGCAGGCCCTGCGCCGATCAGAATTGCTCGGCATTGAAGGCATCAAAGCCGCCACAGAATCGTCTGCACGCCCACGACATCGGTCTTCTGAAACCAGCCCTTGATCGCGCAACTGGCGAATGCACTGGTGCTGCAGGCGCCGCTGTTGAGTGCGGCTTTCAACGCATCCACGTCGACTTTGTTGATGTAATCGATGCCGTGCTTGAGGTTATCCTCGTCGCCAAACCCGCCGTGCTGCATTTCATCGAGCGCAGCCTGCTTGCTCCAGCCCTGCACGACGATCCGGTACATGGCCGACACCAGCCCTGTGCGGTCCTGCCCGTGCTTGCAGTGAATCAGCACGGGGCCCTTCTCCTGCGCGGCCTGAATCGCCCGCAGGCTCTGGATCATGTCGGCATCATCGACGTGCACCGTCTGCAACGGAATCTGCACCTGCGCCACTGCTGGGTCGGACAGCCATTTGCTGTCGCTTTCCTTGATGAGGTCCACGACCGTGACCACCCCCAGCTTTTTCAGCAGCAGCTGCGCGGCGGCGTCTGGCTGACGGCTGCGGTACAGCGTCGGGGTGATTTCATACAGGTTGTAGTGAGGGTCGATGGGTTGCGCCCATTCGCTCGGACGCGAGGTCGCCGACGACGAATCATCGGCCAGCGCAAGGCCGCAAAACGGTGCCACCAGCAGCGTAGCCATAAGAGAAACGAGCAATCGAAGGCGCATCGAGGGATACCGTGCGAACAGGCAGGAAATTTGTTGCGGCGAGTGTCTGCGGCAAGGGGTCAAGGCGATGTGAGGCAATTGTCAAAAATTCGTTAAGCACCATTGATCGGCGCCTGACGGTTTTTTTTGCTTGAGCGTGGAGGGCTTGGGTATTTCACGATACTGTATATACAAACAGTTAATGAGAGGCCCGCATGTCCATCCAGCTCCCCCCGCGCGGCCGCGGCACCGCCACCAATCCGCACAATCGCTTCGCACCAAATCGCTCGGTGGCCGAGGACGACGGCTGGTATCAGGAAGCGCCGCTGACCCAAGGTACGACCGTCACCCTGGAAACCGCCAAGAGCATCATCGCGCGCAACTCATCGCCCGACATTCCCTTCGATCGTTCGATCAACCCCTATCGCGGCTGCGAGCACGGCTGCATTTATTGCTACGCGCGCCCAAGCCATGCGTATTGGGATATGTCGCCGGGGCTGGATTTCGAAACCAAGCTCATCGCCAAGACCAACGCCGCCGCGCTGCTGGAACAACAGCTGTCCAAACCCGGCTACAGCGTCGCGCCCATCACCCTTGGGGCGAATACCGACCCTTATCAGCCGATCGAGCGCGATTACAAACTCACCCGCGCCACGCTGGAAGTACTGTTGCGCTATCGCCATCCGGTCACGATCATCACCAAAGGCTCGCTGATCCTGCGGGACCTGGACCTGCTGGCGGAGCTTGCGAAACTGAACCTGGTCTCGGTGTTCATCAGCCTCACGTCGCTGGACGACGAACTCAAGCGCATCCTCGAACCCCGGGCCGCAGCGCCCAAAGCCAGGCTGCGGGCGATCCGCGTGCTGCGCGATGCGGGGGTGCCGGTGGGGGTGTTGCTGGCGCCGATGATTCCGATGATCAACGACATGGAGCTGGAAAAGCTCATGACCGAGGCCAAGGCCGCCGGTGCGTTGAGCGCCAGCTACGTGATGCTGCGCCTGCCGCTGGAGGTGGCGCCGCTGTTCGAAGAATGGCTGCAGGCGCATTATCCGCAGAGGGCCGAGCACGTAATGAGCCTGGTGCGACAGAGTCGCGGCGGTCAGGTGTACGACAGCCGCTTCGGCTCGAGGATGCGCGGCGAAGGCGTATTCGCCGAGTTGCTGGCACAGCGCTACAGTATTGCGGTGAAGAAACTGGGGCTCAACCATCGCGAAAGTTTCAAGCTGGACTGTGAAGCCTTCTGCCCGCCGGGTGGTCAGATGTCTCTGTTGTGACTCGCGTGGCGTCTTAAAAGTCGCATACGGGCTGCTACAGAGGTGGAAACGTTCGCCGCTTAAGATTTTCTTAAGCCAGACCCGCGATCTAGAGCGATGCATTCAGTTTCAATTAAGTTTCTATCGCTAAGGTGTTTCTTAAGTGACCGGCTGGTCGCGCACAGATGGAATTGTCCGTCATGCCAGAAAAAAGTGGGTCGTCCACAGCAATCACTGGAAACTCCACTTCAATCCGACAGAGAGGATGAGACATGAGCAACAGGGATAAACAGCCTCAGGCCCCCGCACCACAAGCCTCAGGCAAAGCAGAATCCGCCAATGAGGCGCTGCAGCATATCGTCGACGGCTTCAAACATTTCCGTCATGACGTCTTCCCGCAGCAGGAAGAATTGTTCAAGAAACTCGCGACAGCCCAACATCCGCGCGCCATGTTCATCACCTGCGCCGACTCGCGCATCGTCCCTGAACTCATCACCCAAAGCTCACCGGGCGACCTGTTCGTGACCCGTAACGTCGGCAACGTGGTTCCGCCCTATGGCCCGATGAACGGCGGCGTATCCACGGCCATCGAGTACGCAGTCATGGCCTTGGGCGTTCAGCACATCATCATCTGCGGTCACTCCGACTGCGGTGCGATGCGCGCTGTGCTCAACCCTCATACCCTTGAAAAGATGCCGACGGTAAAGGCCTGGCTGCGTCACGCTGAAGTGGCCAAGACCGTAGTCGAAGGCAACTGCAGCTGCTCGGGCGAGCACGAAACCATGCACGTACTCACAGAAGAGAACGTCATCGCCCAGCTGACACACCTACGCACTCACCCCTCGGTGGCCTCGAAACTGGCCAGCGGCCAGCTGTTCATTCACGGTTGGGTCTACGACATCGAAACCAGCGAAATCCGCGCTTACGATGCCGCGCAGGACCGCTTCCTGCCACTGGATGGCGATCACACCATTCCGACGGCGACACCGCCCCGCGCGCGATACTGATTGCCGGCTGATCGCAGGTTCACGCCCGTGAGCCTGCGTCAGCACTGACGGTTCCACCCCTCGCTATAGCCTGTTGCGGCCGTGCATCTCACGTGCTGTCGGGTTTTGTCACGCCTGAATATTCCGGAGAGTCGTCATGGCTACTACAGATCTGAAGTCTTTGTTGCCACGGGAGCTATTGGCGTCCGTGGTGGTTTTTCTGGTGGCCTTGCCGCTGTGCATGGGAATCGCGATCGCGTCCGGCATGCCGCCGGCCAAAGGGCTGATCACCGGCATCATCGGCGGCATTGTGGTGGGCTGGCTGGCCGGCTCGCCATTGCAGGTCAGCGGCCCGGCTGCCGGCCTCGCGGTGCTGGTGTTCGAACTGGTGCGTGAACACGGCATGGCGATGCTGGGGCCGATTCTGTTGCTGGCCGGGCTGCTGCAGCTGCTGGCCGGGCGCCTCAAGCTCGGCTGCTGGTTCCGCGTGACCGCCCCTGCCGTGGTCTACGGCATGCTGGCAGGGATCGGCGTGCTGATCGTGCTTTCCCAGATACACGTCATGTTCGACAGCGGGCCCAAGCCCTCTGGGCTGGATAACCTGATCGCCTTCCCGGAAACCCTGGTCGGCGCCATCGGCCCCGGCAGCGGCCTGAAGGCGGGCCTTTTGGGCCTGGGCACCATCGCGATCATGTGGCTGTGGGAAAAGCGTCGTCCGCAATCCTTGCGCTTTGTGCCGGGGGCCTTACTGGGCGTGGGTATTGCGACGGTGGTCAGTCTGGCGATGAGCCTGGACGTCAACCGCGTTCAGGTCCCGGCCAACCTCGCCGAAGCCATCGACTGGCTGAGCCCGGCCGACCTGCTGAACTTCGCCAACCCTGCCATCCTGATCGCCGCCATCGCGGTGGCCTTCATCGCCAGCGCCGAAACCCTGCTGTCGGCCGCGGCGGTGGATCGCATGCATGACGGTCAGCGTTCGGATTTCGACAAGGAGCTCAGCGCCCAGGGCGTCGGCAACATGCTCTGCGGTCTGGTCGGCGCGCTGCCGATGACCGGCGTGATCGTGCGCAGCTCGGCCAACGTGCAGGCAGGCGCCAAGACGCGCATGTCGACGATCTTCCACGGGCTGTGGCTGCTGGCGTTCGTGCTGCTGCTCTCCAGCGTGCTGCAAAGCATTCCGGTGGCGAGTCTGGCGGGCGTGCTGGTCTACACCGGTATCAAGCTGGTGGACCTCAAGGCCCTGCGCGGCCTGGGACGTTACGGCCGCATGCCGATGTTCATCTACGGCGCAACGGCGAGCGCGATCATCCTCACCGACCTGCTGACCGGCGTGCTGATCGGCTTTGGTCTGACCCTGGTGAAACTGGCGCTCAACGCCTCGCGCCTGAAAATCAATCTGGTGGATCTCGAAGCCGAAGGTGAGATGGAGCTACGCCTGACCGGCGCCGCGACCTTCCTCAAAGTGCCTGCCCTGACCCAGGCGCTGGGCAACGTCCCGCCGGGCACCACGCTGCATGTGCCGCTGAGCAACCTCAGCTACATCGACCACTCGTGCCTTGAGCTGCTTGAGGAATGGGGTCGAGCAAATGCGGCGCAGGGCTCGCGTCTGCTGTTGGAGCAACGGCTGTTGAAACGTCGGGTAGAGGGGCGAATCCGCACGTCGATCGGAGGTGCAGCGCTGCATTGATGGTGTCATCAAAGGCGGCGTGCGCTCCATCGTAGGGGCGCACGAGCCTTGCGAGACCGCGATCTGGCGCAAAGCGGCAGCAAATCCTGAATGTGCTCCGTCAGGTGATCCCGTGCCTGACATTACACGACTGCCACACAGCCGATCATGGCATCGCGACGCTCGTGCGCTCCTACAGAGCGGGGATCAGATTTTCGCCAACTCCGGCAAATCCCCGGTCAGCCCCAGCGCCTGACGCACGAACATCGCCTTGGCTTCAGCCGACTGATCGACCATCTTCAGGCCCGTGTTGCGCAACCAGCGAACCGGCAACGGGTCGGCCTGGAACAACCGTTCAAACCCTTCCATCGCCGCCATCAACGCCAGGTTGTGCGGCATGCGCCGGCGCTCGTAACGGCTCAGCACCTTCGGGTCCGCCAGTCGCTCGCCCCGCTCGACCGCAGCGTGCAGGACTTCTGCCAACACTGCCGCATCCAGAAAGCCCAGGTTCACGCCCTGCCCGGCCAGCGGGTGAATGGTGTGCGCAGCATCGCCGATCAACGCCAGCCCTTCGGCGACATAACGCTTGGCATGACGCTGACGCAGCGGCACGCACAGACGCGGATCCGCCGAGATGACCTGACCGAGGCAACCTTCGAAAGCCTTCTCAAGCTCACGGCAGAACGCTTCGTTTTCGAGCTTCATCAAGCGCTCGGACTCGCTCGGCGTCACCGACCAGACGATCGAGCACCAATGCTCGCCGTCGCGCTCCAGCGGCAAGAAGGCCAGCGGGCCGTCATCGGTGAAGCGCTGCCAAGCGGTTTTGCGGTGGGAATCGGCCGTGCGGACGCTGGTGACAATGGCGTGGTGCATGTAGTCCCATTCGCGGGTCGCGGTGCCGGTCATGCGCCGAACCGTAGAGTTCGCGCCATCGGCGGCCACTACCAAAGGCGCGCGCAAGGTACGGCCATCGGCGAGGGTCAGCAGCCAGTCATCTCCGGAACGACGCATTTGCTCAAGGCGCGCATTGGCCAAAAGGCCGATGTCACAGTCGTGCAGACGCTCGATCAGGGCGTCCTGCACCACGCGGTTTTCGACGATGTGGCCGAGCACCTGGGCGTGCACGCTGGAGGCGGAAAAGTGCACTTTGCCAGTGCCGCTGCCGTCCCACACGTGCATTTCGCCATAAGGGCTGACACGTCGGGAAACGATGCTCTCCCAGGCATTCAGTCGCTCAAGAATGCGCTGGCTGGCCGCCGACAAGGCACTGACCCGCGGCTCGAACGGCGCGCTGTGATCGAACGGCTTGACGCTCAGCGGGCTGCCGTCGACCACCAGTATGTTCAAGACACTGTTTTGCAGCGCCAGCGCCAGTGCGCTACCGACCATTCCGGCCCCGACAATCAGCAGATCTGCACGCGTTTCCATGCTTTAAATCGTCTCGTTGGTGGCTGGAGCCGCGGAATAAAAAGCGGCTGGAGCCACGGAATGAATAGCGTAATCAGACATCAGCCCGCGTCCCCAACCCCATGGCCTGACGGGCGAACCAGCTCTTGGCCGACGGCAGTAGATCGAGCCCCAGCAAGCCAATGTTGCGACCTGCGGTGACCAGCGGTTGCTGGCTGGCGAACAGGCGGGTGACCTGGTCGGAAAACCCCACGGTAAGCTTCTGGTCCAGGTACTGACGATCGCGATAGGCCTGCAAGGTCGCGAGATCGCCCGGCGCGGCATCACTGGCCAGCAGCGCTTCGGCCAGTGATGCCGCATCGCGCAGGGACAGGTTGAAGCCCTGGCCGGCAATCGGGTGCAGGCTGTGCGCAGCGTTGCCGAGCACAACCAGATTGGAGCGCACCTGCTCTTCGGCCTCGATCAGCGACAGCGGATAAGTGTGGCGCGCGCCGACCCGTTTCAACGCGCCGAGGCGATAGCCGAACACGCCCTGCAATTGGTTGAGAAAGCTGCGGTCGTCCAGCGCCATCAGGCGTTTCACGTCATCGGCCGTTCGGGTCCAGACCAGCGCGCAACGGTTCTCCGGCAACGGCAGAAGCGCCATCGGGCCTTCTTCGGTGAAGCGCTCGAAAGCCTGACCGCAATGGGCTTCGCCCGGGGTGATGTTGGCGATCAGCGCGCTCTGGTCATAAGGCGTGGAGCGCACGCCAATGCCCAATTGCTCGCGCAGACTGGAGCGACCACCATCGGCGAGCACCGCCAGGTCGCAGTCCAGTTGCGTTTCGTCGCTCAGGATCAGGCGATAGCCATCGGGCAGCGCCTGCATCTGTTTCACTTCAGCCGGCACGCGCCAGCTGATCACGTCTTTATCCAGACCCTGCCACAGGCATTGCCCGAGCCAGGCGTTTTCCACCACGTAACCCAACGCGGGCACGCCTTCCTGCATCGAGGACAGCCGCGCTGCGCCGAAGCGGCCTTTGTCGGACACCTGAATCTGCAGGATCGGCTCGGCGCGGCGGCTGATCTGCTGCCACAGGCCCAGACGCTCGTAGATCTGCCGCGCGCCAAAAGACAGCGCCGAAGAGCGCGCGTCGTAGCTCGGCTGCCAGGCATCGCCCGGCGCGAAGGGCTCGATCAGAACGATCTTCCAGCCTCGCGCTTTAGCCCCGGCCTGCAGGGCCAATGCCAGACTCGCGCCGACCAGCCCGCCACCGACGATGGCCAGATTGAAGCGGCTCATGCGGCCTGGGTTCGCGCAGCGGCCATCAGGGCCTCGATTTCGGCGACGGTTTTGGGCACGCCACCGGTCAGGATTTCACAGCCTTTTTTGGTCACCACGACATCGTCCTCGATTCGTACACCGATCCCGCGCCATTTCTTCGCGACGTTCTGATTGTCCGGCGACACATAAATTCCGGGTTCCACGGTCAGCGCCATGCCGACTTCCAGCACGCGCCATTCGCCGCCGACCTTGTACTCGCCGACGTCGTGCACATCCATGCCCAGCCAGTGCCCGGCGCGGTGCATGTAAAACGCTTTGTACGCTTCGCTGGCGATCAGTTCATCGACTTC
Source organism: uncultured Pseudomonas sp. (assembly GCA_963528485.1). Lineage (GTDB taxonomy): Bacteria > Pseudomonadota > Gammaproteobacteria > Pseudomonadales > Pseudomonadaceae > Aquipseudomonas. The sequence continues at coordinate 8,812 of CAURWS010000048.1, forward strand.
GCCCTGCAACAGGCCCAGCTCGACCAGCCCCGCCGTGATCACCTGCACCGTCGCCTCATGGGCCTGGTTCCAGTGATTACCCGGCTTGATGGCCGCGAACGCCGCTTCCTGAGACTTGAGCACCAGCTCGTAGATCGCCTTCTGCTCCGCGGAAAACGTGCCGCTGACCGGGAAGGTACGGGTGATGTCGCTGGCGTAGCAGTCGATCTCGCAACCGGCGTCGATCAGCACCAGATCGCCATCCTTCAATACCGCGTCATTCTCCTGATAGTGCAGGATGCAGGCGTTGCGGCCTGAAGCGACGATGGAGCCATAGGCCGGCATCTTCGCCCCGCCCTTGCGGAACTCGTAATCGAGCTCGGCTTCAAGGCTAAATTCGTGCAGCCCGGCGCGACTGGCCTGCATCGCCCGAATGTGCGCGCGTGCCGAAATCTGCGCCGCCTCGCGCATCACCTTCACCTCCGCGGCCGATTTATACAGGCGCATGTCGTGCAGGAGGTGATCCAGCGCAACGAACTCTTTCGGCGGCTGCGCGCCCAAGTGCGCCTTGGAGCGGATGACGTTGATCCATTCCATCACATGCCGGTCGAATTCGGGGTTGTTGCCCATCGACGAATAGACCCGGTCGCGGCCTTCGATCAGGCCCGGCAGGATGTCGTCGATGTCGGTGATGGGGAATGCGTCGTCGGCGCCATACTCGCTGATCGCGCCATCCTGCCCGGCGCGCAAGCCATCCCACAGCTCACGCTCGGCGTTACGCTCACGGCAGAACAGCACGTACTCGCCATACTCGCGACCGGGGATCAGCACGATCACTGCCTCCGGCTCCGGGAAGCCGCTCAGGTACTGAAAATCACTGTCCTGGCGGTAGACATGCTCGACATCACGATTGCGAATCGCCACAGCTGCCGCCGGCAGAATGGCGATGCTGTTGGGCTCCATCTGCTCCATCAGGGCCTTGCGGCGACGGGCGTATTCGGCTTTCGGGATTCGGATCATGGGCAAGTACGGTCCTCCGGAGGGCCGCCGGGCATCGGCATTCAGGCGCGACGACCGGCCGGCAACGATAGGCAATCAGTGCAGCGAAGGCTTGGCTTGGGGTTCCGCTTTCTTGTTGAACTCGGTGAACAACAGAAGCGGCGCGACGCGCAGGTACTCCATGACTTCCATGTAGTCGCTCTCGCCGTCTTCGGAATCGTCCAGCGTGTCCTGAATCTGGGCGATGGCGGCCAGGTCCTGGAGCACATCCCTGGCATCGTCACTCATGGGCTGTCCGCCGACTCGCGCGAAGCCATGGAGGAAGCCCTGACACCACTGGCCCATTGCCAGGGTGCGCGCAGCCAGGGTCTCATCGTCGCCCGGTAACAGCAGCACGACGGCCATGTCATCGCCGGTCAGTTCGTTCTTGACCATCTCCTGCAGGCCGATCAGGGCCTGACGGACGTTGGGCGCAGGCTCGGTCTCCAGCAGTTCTTGCGCGTCGTCGAACCAGCCTTCGGCATCGAAGCCTGCGCCTGCGCAACTGCGGCCCAGCAACAGGCCGTGCAGTTCGGCGGGAGAAACGGGATGACCAGCGCCGCTGAGCAAGGTGGCGAAGGCGTTGTACGGGGAATTCTGATTAGGCATGGGCAACTAGGCGCCAAGCGGCGCAATGTCTAGAATGAAGGCCTTGTATCGTAGCACCGGCAGACGCGCGCAAGCTATCCAGGCGACATTCAAAGCAATTCCTGAGGCCAGCTCCTGCACCACTCATCAGAAAATAATCAGTGGAAAACGATGGAAGACAACGACCTGCAAGCGCTGATGGCTCGACTGGAGCTATTGATCAACCGTGTCGAGCAACTAAAAAGTCAAAACGGACTCCTATTAGCTCAGGAAAAAACCTGGCGCGAGGAACGCGCGCACCTCATTGAAAAGAACGAAATCGCCCGGCAGAAGATCGAGTCGATGATTTCGCGCCTCAAGGCCCTGGAGCAAGACTCATGAGTAATGGCAACAGCATCACCGTGCAGATCCTCGATAAAGAATATTCGATCATCTGCCCTCAGGAAGAGCGCACCAATCTGGTCAGCGCGGCCCGTTACCTGGACGGCAAAATGCGCGAAATCCGCAGCAGCGGCAAAGTCATCGGTGCCGATCGCATCGCGGTGATGGCAGCCCTGAACATCACCCACGACCTGCTGCACAAACAGGAACTTCCGGAAACCCAGGCCAGCGGCTCGACCCGCGAGCAGGTTCGCGACCTGCTCGACCGTGTGGATCTGGTCCTTGCCACGGATGAACCAAAAGCACAAGGCTGATTGTTCAGACATCATTGGGTATACTGGCGCCCGCTCCCTGGAGTGCTTGCCAGTCGGTCATGTCCCTGAGCCGATACGCACAACCAAGGGGGTTGCACGTTGGGGTTGGTGTGCATGTCCGCTCGACGGAAAGCCTTAAAACCTCCTGCAATCTCCACCTTGAACTTTCGGGTTCAAGGGCTACACCGACAGCGGTTCGTCGGGGAGTCTCGAATCTTCAACCCATTGCCAGACGCCCTGTCTGGCGATGGGGATCGTGATCTCACGGTCCACCTTCCAAATCTCACGGACCCGCCTGCATGACTTCTTCTGGCGCCGCTCCCCTGAACGATCCTTCTGCCCTCTCCCGCCCCCAATTGCGTCGTCTGTTGCGCAAGGCCCGTCGTGCGCTCAATCGCGCAGATCAGCGACGAGCGGCACAGGGTTTGTACCGCCAGTTGGCGCAAAACCCGCTTTTTCGTCGCGCGCGGCATGTTTCGCTCTATCTTCCGATGGACGGTGAAATCGACCCGCGCCTGCTGCTCAAGGAAGCGCAACGTCGAGGCAAAGCAACGTACCTGCCGGTGTTGAGCCCCTGGCCACGAACCAAGATGGTGTTTCAGCGGGTGCGGCCGGGGGACAGGTTCAAGCCCAATCGTTTTCGCATTCCCGAGCCGCGCATCAACTCAAGACAACAGCGCAAGATCTGGGCGCTGGACCTGATCTTGATGCCATTGGTGGGCTTCGACGATCAAGGCGGGCGGCTGGGCATGGGCGGCGGGTTTTATGACCGCAGCCTGGCGTATCAGGCACGTCGAAAAGCCTGGCGGAAACCGCTGTTGCTTGGTCTGGCCCACGAGTGTCAGAAGGTTGAGAAACTGACCGTGGCCAGTTGGGATGTGCCGCTGCAGGGAACGGTGTCGGACAAGCGCTGGTATATGGCGTAATCGGGATAAAGGCCCGCTTTTTCGACAGATATAAAATCTGTGGGCGTGAGCTTGCTCACGAAAGCGGTTGTTGAACATCCAGGATGTGTGGCGAGTGAACCGGCTCTTTCGTGAGCAAGCTCACTCCCAC
>CAURWS010000049.1:0-12067 GCA_963528485.1 uncultured Pseudomonas sp.
GCGTGGAACATCGTGACCTCGATGAACGACAGCGAAGGGCGTCTGTTCGGCAAGGACAAGCACCTGGAGCACGACCTGCGCTACGACCGCGCCGACGAGTTCGTCGAAGTGGCGCTCAAACTCTGGCGCAGCTGGGCGCCGGGGGCGTTGAAGCTGGATCGCGAAAACGGCGTGCTGGCTGACCCCGACAGGATCACCTCGGTGCAGCATCACGGCGAATGGTTCAAGGTCGAAGGGCCGCTGAACATTCCGCGCACGCCGCAAGGCCGGCCGGTGCTGATTCAGGCGGGGTCGTCAGGGCGTGGACGTCGTTTTGGCGCGCGTTGGGCCGAGGCGATCTTCACCATTCACCCGCATTTGAAGGCCATGCACGCGTTCCGCGAAGACGTGCGCGGGCAAGTGGTGCAGCAGGGACGCAGCGCCGACAGCTGCAAAGTGCTGACCGCGGTGATGCCGTTCATTGGTGGCAGCGAGGCAGAAGCCCGGGCCAAGCGCGACAAGCACAACGCCCTGGCGCGGCCTGAGTTGGGCCTGGTCACGTTGGCGTCGCAGCTGAACGTCGACCTGTCGCCATTCCCGCTGTCGGCCACTCTGGCAGAGATTGCCCGCGCGCCTTCGATTCACCCGGCTGCGGCGGAAAAGCTGCTGATGCAAGGGCCGGACACCACGCTCGAAGAGCTGGGCCGCATCTTCGCCAGCAGCGTGCGTGTGCCGCAACTGGTGGGCACCGGCGCACAGATTGCTGATCAACTGGCCGAGCTGTTTACTCAAGGTGGTTGCGATGGCTTTGTGATTTCACCGGCGTACCTGCCGGGGTCGTTCAGTGAATTCGTCGAAAGCGTGATCCCGCATTTGCAGCGCAAGGGGCTGTTCCGTACGGCGTACGAAGGTTCGACGCTGCGCGAGCATCTGGGGTTGTCGGCGCTGGAGGATTGAAGGCCTGTCTTGAACCCTCTGTACTCCCACCGCTTCAATGGCCGGGTGTTATGGGGTGTGAGGAAAATCTGCACGCCGTACAGCCATTTGACAGCATCCCCCGGTCGATTGCGGGCTGACATCCCGAACATGCTGCGTATGATGGGCCCGACGTTTTTCTGAAAGGGCCTGTCCTCCATGATGAAGTTTTTCGCCGCGCTGCTCTGTGTCTTCACAGGCTTCGCCCACGCCGAACCCGCGCTGCTCACCGATCTGGCCCTGCCTTACCTCGCTGCGGCCCCCGCCGACTCCAAAGACAAACCCCTGATCATCTTCCTGCACGGCTACGGCAGTGACGAACGTGACCTGTTTGGCATCAAGGACGAGCTGCCCGCGGACTACACCTACCTGTCGGTGCGCGCGCCAGGGGAAGTCGATGGCGGCGGCTACAAGTGGTTCACCCAGGACACCGATCAGGCCGAGTACGAAGGCGTGACCAGCGACGTGGACAAGAGCACTGACCTGCTTCGCACCTTCATCGAGCAAGCCACCGAGAAGTACGGCACCCAGCCGAACAAGGTGATCCTGGTGGGCTTCAGCCAGGGCGCGATGATGAGTTATCAGATCGGCCTGCAATACCCGCAACTGGTGCGCGGTATTGCGCCGTTGAGCGGCAAGATCCTCGCGGCGCTGAATTCACGGCTCAAACCGGATGAGCGCCTGAAATCGCTGAAGGTGTTCATCGGGCACGGCTCGGCCGACAGCCGCGTGCCGTATTCCGGCGCGACCGAGGCGCAAACGGTGCTGGAAAATAACCTGCTGATCAGCCCGGAATTTCATGCGTATGCGGGGGCAGGACATACCATTACTTCGGCTGAGGTGGGGGATTTGAAGCGGTGGGTTGAGGGGGTGTTGTAGTAGCGTTTTGCGCGGCACCGCGGGTTTGGCTGAGCCACAGCGACGGGTGTTGGCGCGCGCGGGCCGGGGTGGGCGTCTTTTCAGGAAATACACGCGCACCGAGACACCCCCCTTCGCGGGCAAGCGCGCTCCTACAAGTTGTCGTGCTGATGTCTCGGCTACAACCCCTGACTCCCCCGAATCAACTCATACGCCCGCCGCGCCAGCGGGTTCACGGTGTTGGGCCGGATCCACAGGTGATAGGTCACGTCGGGCATTCTCGGCAGGCCGTCGGCTTCGCCCAGCACACGCATGTCCGGGCCGAGCATTTCCATGCTGCGCGCCGTCACGCCCAATCCTGCGCGGGTGGCGGCCTTGATGCCGATCAGGTTCGAGGCCAAGTACGCCTGGCGCCAAGCAATGTTCGCCCGCTCCAGCGCCTCGATGGCGTAGCGCCGATAGATGCTCGGCTCATCCACCAGAATCAGCGGAATCGGCTCGCCCGGCACATGCTGGTACTGCGCCGAGCAGATCCACCACACTGGCGAAGTTCGCAGCGCAAAGCCTTCTAACCCTGGGTCTTCGCGAGTGGAGATCACCATGTCGACCTTGCCGCGATGCAGGTCGTCCATCAGAAACGGGCTGCGCCCCACGTCGATTTCCAGCCGCAGTTTCGGCGCCGAGCGGGCGATGTGGCTGAGGATCGGCGGCAGAATGGTGTCGGCGATGTCGTGGGGTGAGCCGATGCGCAGCACGCCGCTGAGGCTGCTCTCGCGCAGGGAATTGAGCGCGTCGTCGTTGAGCGAGAGCATCTGCCGGGCATGGCGCAACAGCTGGCGGCCCGGCTCGGTGAGCTGCTTCTGCCGACCCTGTTTCTGAAACAGGCTGACGCCGATCTGCTGTTCCAGACGCTGCATGTGCTGAGTCACCGACGACTGTGTGCGCGACAATTGTGCGCCAGCCCCGGCGAAGCTGTGATGGTCAACAACGGCGACGAAGGTGCGCAGCAGTTCGAGATCGAGGGTGTCGGACATTTGAACTCACTCATCAGTCAGGTCTAAGCGCGGTCCTCAGTAGGAGTGAGCTTGCTCGCGATGGCGGAGCGTCAGCCAAGTCATAGGCACCTACACATCGCTAGCGCTAGCAAGCTCACTCCTACAAGAGCGCCATTACATCAGTTGAACGGTTCAATACATTACGGGTTTTTATGGGTTTAAAAAGCCCTGCCTTGAAAAACTCCTGATAAGCCCATTAAAACCGTGCTTATTCCGTTTCGGTTTAACAACCAAAACCAGAAAGTTATAACCATATTTGATATTTTCATTTCCGTTGCTCCAACACCCTCCCTAGGATGCGGGTCATTACAAGGCGCTGACGTCCTGTCGTCACAAGCGCCGAGCCGATGACCATTTCGAGGGGAAATCCATGCCGTACACGCGCTCGCCCGTTATCCGTCTGCTGCCTTTGTTCGTCGGTGCGATTGCCGCCCTCGGCGCCAGTTTCGCCGCGCAGGCCGATGCCACCCTGGACAAGATCGAGCAGCGCCATCGCCTGGTGGTCGGCGTGTTGCTGTCGGGTGGGCCGTTCGGTTCCATCGACCCGAGCAATCAGAAGCCCAAGGGCCTGAACGTCGACATGGCTGAAGACCTGGGGCGTCGACTGGGCGCTGAAGTCGAGCTGGTGCCGGTGCTTCCTGCCAACCGTGTGCAGTTCCTGCAACAGGGCAAGGTCGATTTGCTGATCGCCAACATGGAATGGACCGCCGAGCGCGGCCAGCAACTGGGCTTTGTGCCAACGCCGTTCTATCGCGTAGGCGGGACCGCTGCGGTGCTCAAAGACAGCAAGATCACCCGCTGGGAAGACCTCAAGGGCCAGCCGGTCTGCACGTCCCAGGGCAGCAGCTACGTCAAGCCGCTGACCGAGTACGGCGCCGAACTCAAGGCCTTCAAAAGCTCCTCTGAATCCCTGCTGGCCCTGCGCGGCAACAACTGCGTGGCCGCCGTGCACGACGCCACGTTGATCAATCCACTGATCGCCGACAGCGCCGAGTGGAAGGACTACCGCGCCATCACCCCTGAACTCAACCCTGCGCCGTCGGTGATCTGGACCCGACCAGGGGAAGCTGACACCCAGGCCAAACTCGACGCCATCGTCAAAGACTGGCACCGCACCGGCTGGCTGATCGAGGGCGAGAAGCGCCATCACATCACCCCGGCCTCGCCAGCACTGGTCGAGCTGCATGACAAGTTCCAGGCCGCAGGCGCCTGAGTCGTTTCCCTTTCAAGGCATTGGTTATGAGCACGCGTACTTTCGGCAAGACCCTGACCGCCCTCGGCCTCTCGATCGGCATGGCGATGGCCGCCACTCTGGCCCACGCCGACGCGACGCTGGACAAGATCCAGCAGCGTCACAAGATCAGCATCGGCGTGATTCTCAGCGGCCCGCCGTTCGGCACCATCGACCCGAAAACCGGCGAGCATCTGGGCTACAACGTCGAACTGGCCAAAGGCATCGCGCAGAAACTCGGCGTCCAGGTCGAGACCGTTTCGGTGCTGGCGCCCAACCGCGTGCAGTTTCTGCAGCAGGGCAAGGTCGACATCCTGATCGCCAACATGCAGTACACCGATGAGCGCGCCGAGATTCTCGACTACGTGCCCACGCCCTATGAGGAAGTCGGCGGCGCCGCGCTGATCCGCAAGGGCGCCGGCATCGCCACGTGGGAAGACCTCAAGGGCAAGCCGGTTTGCGTGTCCCAGGGCAGCAACTTCATCAAGCCGTTGCAGGAAACCTACGGCGCCGAGATCAAGGCGTTCCGCAGCCAGTCCGAGTCGCTGCTGTCCCTGCGCGGCAACGGTTGCGTCGCGGCGGTCCACGTCAGCCCCACCATGCACGCGCTGCTGGATGACCCGGAATGGGCCGATTACAACATCCCGCTGGCCAACGACCTGATCCCGTCGAAATCGGTGATCTGGGTGCGCAAGGGCGAGCACGACACCCAGGCGAAACTCGACGCGATCATTCGTGACTGGCACCGCAGTGGCTGGCTGATCGAGGTCGGCCAGCGCACCGGCATGGCGCCATCCCAGGCCCTGCGTGACCTGCACGAGCAGTTCCGCAACGCCGCGCCGCTGGCGGCTCAATAAGGAAGGGTGGGCATGAGCGATCTGTTCCAGACGTTGCAGCAGTTGCTCGGCGCCGATTACGTGCAGCCGGGCAGCGATTCGACGACGCAACTGACCGACAAACAGGGCACCTACGTCGGCAAGGCGTTGGCGGTGGTGCGCCCGGTCAATGCCGAAGAAGTCGCTGCCGTGGTGCGCGCCTGTGTCGCTCGCAAGACGCCGATCGTGGTGCAGGGCGGCAACACCGGGCTGATGGGCGCTGCAACGCCCGACGCCAGCGGTCGTTCGGTGCTGTTGCTGCTGGACCGGCTCAATCGGGTACGTGAGGTCGACACTGACAACGACACCCTGACGGTCGAGGCCGGCTGCATTCTGCAAAACGTCCAGGACGTGGCGCGCAACGCTGGGCGCCTGTTTCCCCTGAGCCTGGGCGCGGAAGGCAGTTGCACCATTGGCGGCAACCTGGGCACCAACGCGGGCGGCACGTCGGTGCTGCGCTACGGCAACACCCGCGAGCTGACCCTGGGGCTGGAAGTGGTCACCGCCGAAGGTGAAATCTGGAACGGCCTGCGCGGGCTGCGCAAGGACAATACCGGTTACGACCTGCGCGACCTGTACATCGGCAGCGAGGGGACACTGGGCATCATCACGGCGGCGACGTTGAAGCTGTTCCCGCTGCCCAAGGCGCAGTCCACGGCGTTTCTGGCGTTCGATTCGCTGGCTCAGGCGGTGAGCTTCCTGTCCCACGCCCGCGCCGGTTTTGGCGCAAGCCTCACTGCGTTCGAGCTGCTGACTGCCGCCTGCCTTGAGCTGTTGCGCGAGCAATTTCCTGACGGCCCGCAAGCTTTTGTCGATGCGCCGCAGCCTTGGTTCGCCTTGCTCGAACTGTCCGATAACCACAGTGAAGCCCATGCGCGGCAAGCGTTTGAGGAGGTGCTCGGCAGTGCCTTCGAAGGAGGGTTGCTGGCCGATGCGCTGATCGCTGAAAGCCTGGCTCAAAGCGAGGCGTTGTGGCTGTTGCGCGAGAACATGAGCGATGCGCAACGTCGCGCCGGTCGCAACATGAAGCACGACATCTCGATCCCGATCTCGCGCATCGTTGAGTTCGTCGAGCACACCGACGCCTTGCTGCAGCAGCACTTCCCTGGCGTGCGCAATTTCACCTTCGGCCATTTGGGCCACGGCAACCTGCATTACAACGTCGCCCACCCGCTGAACTCCACGGTCGAGGCGCACATGGCCCGTTACGCCGAGCTCAGCGAGCTGGTTCACGACAGCGCCCACGCCTTCGGCGGCTCGATCAGCGCCGAACACGGCATCGGCCAACGCAAGCGGGCGATGCTGCCGCGTTACAAAAGCAGCGTTGAACTGAACCTCATGCGCCGCATCAAGCAGGCCCTCGATCCCCTCAATTTGCTCAATCCGGGCAAGGTCCTGACCCACATCGACAGCGAGAGTACCCCTTCATGAGCGTTCGTCTGTCCCGACGCGTGCAGCGCGTTTCCCTTTCTGCCAACGCCGCCGCGAAATCCCGCGCCACCGAGCTGCGCGATGCCGGCCGCGACATTCTGGACCTCACCACTGGCGAGCCGGATTTCGACACCCCCGAGCACATCAAACAGGCCGCTTACAACGCCATTGACGGCGGTGCCACCAAGTACACGCCGACCCCCGGCGTGAAGAAACTGCGCGAGGCCATCCAGCGCAAACTTCAGCGCGAGAACCGTCTGGACTATGCGCTGCCGTCGATCGTGGTCGGCAACGGTGCCAAACAGATCATCTTCAATGCCTTCGCTTCAACCCTCGATGACGGCGATGAAGTGCTGGTGCCGGTGCCTTACTGGCCGTCCTTTCCGGACATCGTGCGGGTCAACGGTGGCGAGCCGGTGTTCATCGAATGCGGCCTGGATCAGGGCTGCAAACTGACCCCGCAGCAGCTCGAACACAGCATCAATGAACGCACCCGCTGGCTGATTCTCAACGGCCCCGGTAACCCCAGCGGCGCGGTGTACAGCGAGGCGGAACTGCTGGCGCTGGCCGAGGTGTTGCATGGTCATCCGCAGGTGCTGGTGTTGCTGGATGAGCTGTACGAGCACATTCGTTTCGACGGCAACCCGGCGCTGAGCCTGCTCAACGTGGCGCCCGATCTGCAATCCCGTGCGCTGCTGGTCGGCGGCGTGTCCAAGACCTACGCCATGACCGGCTGGCGTATCGGCTTTGGTGCCGGCCCCAAGGAACTGACCAGCGCGATGACCGTGATTCAGTCGCAGTCCACTTCCGGCGCATCGTCGGTGGGGCAGGCCGCTGCACTGGCCGCATTCGAAGGCGGCCTGGCGTTTTTGCCGGAGCAGGTGCAGGCCTATCAGCAACGGCGTGATCTGTTGGTCGCGGCATTGAGCGAGGTGGACGGGCTGGAGGTGCTCAAGCCGGAAGGCGGCTTCTTCGTGTTCGTGCGCTGTGCCGGTTTGCTGGGGCGGATTCGTCCCGATGGTCAGCGCCTGAACGATGACGGCGACGTGGTGGATTACCTGCTGGAGCAGGGTGTCGCAGGCGTGGCGGGCAGCGCGTATGGCTTGTCGCCGTGGTTCCGCCTGTCCATCGCGACCGCCACCAGCAGCGTCATTGAGGCGGGGCGGCGGATTGCCGACGCCTGCGCACAGCTGCGTGTCGAGGCCCTTGCATGAGTCATTGGCTGGAGCTCTTTGTGCAGTGGACCGCGAAGTTCGGCCTGAACTACAGCTTTCTGCTGGACGCTTATCAGCGCGGCTCGATGGTCAACGGCGCGCTGACCACCGTGCTGCTGTGCCTGTTCACCATCGTCGGCAGCCTGCTGGCCGGTGTCGGTCTGGCGGCCATGCTGACCAGCGGCAAGCCTTATCTGGCCAAGCCTGCGCGGGTGTTCATCGAAGTCACCCGCAACACGCCGACGCTGGTGCAGCTGTACTGCGCGTTTCTGGTGTTGAACATGTTGCTGACCCAGGCCGTGGGCGCGGCCAACCCGCTGACGCCGTTCGCCTGGGTGGTGATCGTGATCTCGCTGCACAAGGGTGCGTTTCACGCCGAAGCCTTGCGCGCCGGGATCGAAGCGGTGCCTGCCGTGACCCTGGAGGCGGCGAGTTCCCTGGCCTTCAGCAGCCGTCAGTTGCTATGGAACGTGCAACTGCCGCTGGCCTTGCGCTTCGCCTTGCCGTCGCTGATCAACAACCTGATCGACCTGGTGAAAATGACCGCCGTGGCCTCGGCCATCGCCGTGGGCGACATCACCTACGCCTCGATCATGATCTGGACCCAGAGCGACAACGTGCTGGAACTGATGATTCTGCTGCTGACCTTTTTCGGCCTGCTCAGCTTCATCGTCAACTGTGTGGGCCGTGCCCTCGAAGCCAAATTGAGGATGCCCGGTTATGGCCATTGAATCGTCCGCGAGCCTGCCGTTGTCATGGCCCCGTCGTCATCCGGGCAAGCTGATGCTGGTCGCTGCGCTGTTGGCGTGGCTGGTCTACGGCGCGCCCAAAAGCCCGGTGTTCGCGGCGCTCTACGAGTGGTTGCCGGCACTGGCAGTGGGCTTCGGCCAGAACATTCTGATCAGCCTGTTGGCCATTGCCATCGGTTCGGTGCTTGGCCTGTTGATCGGCGCGCTGGGCGTGTCGCCGCTGTGGATCACGCGACTGCCTGCGCGAATCTGGGTGCAGGTGTTTCGCAACGCGCCGTGGCTGGTGCTGATCTATTTCACCACCTACGTCTTTCCGTTCGAACTGCACATTGGCACGTCATGGATCGCCTTCCCCGATTGGGTGAAAGTCACCATTGGTCTGGCGTTGCCTGCCAGCGCCAACGTCGCGGAAATCTTTCGCGGGGCCATCGGTTCGATCCCCAGCACCCAGTGGGAAGCCTCACGTTCGCTGGCCTTCACCCGTGGGCAGATCTTCCGTTCGATCATCCTGCCGCAGTGCTTCAAGCGCATGTTGCCACCGTGGATGAACCTCTACGCGGTGATCACCATGGGCACTGCATTGGCCTCGCTGGTGGGCGTGCATGACCTGATCGACACCGCGCAGATCGCCAGCAACACGGTCAACCGCACGGGCTTCACGGTGCTGATCTACTTCAGCGTGCTGGCGCTGTTCTTCTTCTATTGCTACCCGATTTCCCGACTCACTCAACACCTGGAGCGACGTTATGCCTTCTCCTGAAACGCGCGCCGAGCAACCCCTGATCAGCCTGCGCGACATTCACCTGTCGTTCGGCAGCAACCGCGTGCTCAAGGGCATCGACCTGGACGTGCAGCGCGGCCAGGCGGTGTCGATCATCGGCCCGTCGGGCTCGGGCAAGTCGACCATCCTGCGTTGCATCACCGGCCTGTTGCAGCCCCAGCGCGGCACGATTCGCGTGGGTGACACCGAGGTGCGCCAGCTGGCCAACGAGGCGCAGCGCATCGAGCTGCGCAAACGCGTGGGGTTCGTGTTCCAGCAGTACAACCTGTTCCCGCATCTGTCGGTGCTGGAAAACCTCGTCATCGCGCCGCGCAAGGTGCTGGGGCGCAACGCGGTGGATGCCGAAAAAGAAGCCCGCGCCTTGCTCGCCAAAGTGCGCATGGAGCACAAGGCCGACGCATATCCGGGGCAATTGTCCGGTGGCCAGCAGCAGCGCGTGGCGATTGCTCGCGCGCTGGCGATGCGCCCCGAGCTGATCCTGTTCGATGAAGTGACCTCGGCCCTGGACCCGGAAACCGTGGGCGAGGTGCTGACAGTGATTCGCGAGCTGACCGAGGAGGGCATGACCTGCGTGCTGGTGACCCACGAAATGCGCTTCGCCGAGGACATCAGCGACGTGGTGTATTTCACCGAGAACGGCCTGATCGTCGAGCACGGCAGCGCCGAACAGATCTTCCAGCGCCCCACCAGCGAGCGCACCCAGACCTTTTTGCGCCACGCCCTGGGTGATCCCGGACGTCGCCCGGGAGCCGCTGGCGACCCGTTTTTGTTGAGCAATATCAGCCGGTACAGCCTGTCGGTTTGAGGTAGTGCGTGAGCGCCGCATTGGCAGACGCAGCAGAACTCTTGTGGGAGCCGGCTTGCTGCGGGCCGGCTCCCAGAGGGGGAATAGCGTCAGATGAGCAGTATGTATTTCAAGCCCTGAATATGAATAAAAGGAGCACCTGATGAGCATCGAAACCCGCAGCCCTGTGATCGAAGACTTCCTGCAACAGATCCGCGTCATTCACCAACGCGGCGTCGACCGCGCAGCGCTGAAAGAAATCGTCGGCCTGCTGGAAGGCCTGGCCGAGCGTCGTGATCTGTTCAACTTCGACACCTTCCCGGCGCCGGTTCCGGGGCAGGGCGACACGGCGTTTCGTTATCGCCTGAACGATGACGGCGAGACCCCAACGCTGTACATGAACTCGCTGCTGCCGGGCAAAAGCACGCTGCCGCACAACCACGAAACGTGGGCGGTGATCGTAGCGGTGCAGGGGCAGGAGATCAATTACATCTGGGCCCGTACCGACGATGGCAGCGACCCCGCGTTCGCCAGGCTGGAGCTGGAAAAGGAAGTCGTGGTGCAACCGGGCACTTCGATCAGCTTCCTCGGCGAAGACCTGCACGGCATCAAGGTCGATGGCGAAACGCCGACCCTGCATTTCCACCTGTACGGCCGTCCGTTGGAGTCGCTGAACGGGCGTTACGGCGTCAACGCCGAGGGCAAGGTCCTCAACTACAACGCCTCGCAAATGGCCCCGTCGATCAAGGCCTACGCATGATCGATCTCTACTACTGGCCTACCGGCAACGGCCTGAAAATCGGCATCCTGCTTGAGGAGCTCGAGCAGGAATACCGCCTGTTGCCGATCAACATTCGAGCTGGCGAACAGAAGCAGGAATGGTTCCAGAAGATCAGCGCCAATGGGCGGATTCCGGCGATTGTCGATCATGCGGCTTTTGCGAACAGCCCACGTGATGCTGAGCCCCTGAGCCTCTTCGAATCCGGGGCTATTCTCAATTATCTGGCGAACAAGACCGGGCGTTTTCTGCCGCCGGAAGGTACCGCCGAACGCCAGCGCGTGCAGGAGTGGCTGTTCTGGCAGGTGGGGCATGTCACGCCGTACCTGAGCCAGTGGCAGGTGTTCCGGGAGAAGGCGCCAGAGCCGATTCCCTTCGCCCTGGACCTGCTCGGCGCCGAGGCCGCGCGACTCTACGGCGTGCTGGAAAAACGCCTGGGCGAGGTGCCGTACGTGGCGGGTGATTACTCGATTGCCGACATGGCCATCTTTCCGTGGATTCAGCCCTTGCGTCAGGGCCAGGACCTGGCGGACTACCCGAACATCCACGCCTGGCGCGAACGCATCAAGGCCCGACCGGCGGTGCAGCGCGCGTACGACAAGGGCCGGGAAGTGGCGGCGGGCGAGAGATCGTTGGTGTTGCAGTGACGTCAACGCCGCCTGTAGCAGCGCTTGCCCGGGAAATAGGCGGCGCGATGTATCAGGCAGTGCGCGTGATCGTTCATCGCGGGCAAGCGCGCTCCTACACAAAAAACATTCGTTGTTCAGGTTGATTCACGAGAACCCCATGAGCCAAAAAGTCACCCCGCACCACTTGCAAACCTGGCTGTTCGACGGGCAGGAAATTGCTCTGTTCGACGTACGCGAGCACGGCCAGTACGGCGAAGCGCATCTGTTTCACGGGGTGAACCTGCCCTACAGCCGTCTTGAGCTGGAAGCCCGTCGTCTGGCGCCCAATCCCGACGTGCGTCTGGTGATCTACGACCAGACCGGTCGCGACATCTCGCTCAAGGCCGCGCAGCGTCTGGAGCAACTGGGTTATACCCGTGTGCACGTGCTCGAAGGCGGCGCCGAGGGCTGGCAGGCCGCCGGGTTGCAACTGTTCGCCGGGGTGCATGTGCCGTCCAAGGCCTTTGGTGAACGGGTCGAAGAAGCGAGCCACACGCCGCACATCAGCGCCACCGAACTGGCCGACTGGCAGGCACGGGGCGAACCGCTGGTGCTGCTGGACGGCCGCCCGTTCGACGAATACCGCAAGATGACCATCCCCGGTTCCGTGTGCTGCCCCAATGGCGAGCTGGGCTACCGCCTGAAAGAGCTGGTACTGGATGAAACCACGCCCATCGTGGTCAATTGCG
>CAURWS010000050.1:0-12053 GCA_963528485.1 uncultured Pseudomonas sp.
GGGCAGCGGATAGCGATAACCCAGGCTGCTCGTCGCGATGCCGCGCTGTGGGTCGCCGACGATGGAGCGCAGGCTTGGTTTGTAGCCCATGGCCTTGCCCGGCACCTGCGGGCTCAGGGCGATCAGGCGTTCGTTGCTGCGGGCGGGAATGGTGCGGCGAATGACCTGATCGGCGACGCCGACCACGTTCTTGACCCCGGAGAGCTTGAGTTCGATCTCGACCGGCGCGTACAAGTCGTTGCGCACGTAGAGGCTGTCGGTGCCCTTGGCTTTCTTGACGTTCAGGCGCACCTGGCTGTCGATGCGCTCGACCATGCGCTCTCGAAGCTTCATCACCTGCGCACCGGGCACGGGCTGGTCGGTAAACGAAACCACTCCGTTGGCGTCGGTGAATCGGTAGATGGTGACGGCTGCAGCCGACTGCGCAGCCAGCGCCAATACACACACCACCAGCAAGCGCTCTAACATCTGCATAGGCCTGGCGTAGGAGGACAATGGGGGCCAGCCTAACAGCGATGTCGATAGAACGGGACTTATCCGTATCAATCGGCAATAGACGAAGCGTCAAGGAAATCGCGTCAGGGTCAGGCGCGAAGGGTTTTGCAATTTCTATGCTAAACCCGCCGCTTTTGCCTCGTCCTACGGCCTGCGGCCAGAATCGAAAGCGTTATGCCCCAGGCACAAAGTGCTTCTGCGCCGTACCCCGGGCAATCAGGCGTGACAGGTAGTCGAGCTTCTGGGTGTCCTGGTCGACGAAGCGGAAGGTCAGTTGCAGCCAGTCGCTGTCGGGCTTCTGCTCGAAGGCGGCGATGGCGTGCAGGTAGCCGTTCAGGCGTGCCACTTCGGCGTTGTCGCCCTGCTCCAGATCGAGCACGGCGCTGTCGAGGATCTGCGGCAGGGTTTCGCTGCGGCGTACCACCAGCGAGGCTTCCTTGAGCGTCAGGGCCTTGATCACGCACTGCTGCGTGCCACTGGACAGGCGCAGCTGGCCCTGACCACGGCCGGTCGGCTCAGTCGGTGCCGCTGGCTTGGCCATCGGCTTGATCAGCGGCTGATTTGGCGCTGCCGCGGATGGCGCGGCCGACACGGTCTCCGGACGATTGCCGGTCAGCGCGCTGAGCGAGTCGTTGGCGAACGCCGCATTGGCACGCGCCGGAGCACCGCTCATCAGGGCGTCGAGCTTGCCCACCTTGTGCAGCGCCTTCTTGACCTTGGTCAGCAGTTGCTCGTTGGTGAACGGCTTGCCGATAAAATCGGATACACCGGCCTGAATCGCTTGAATGACATTTTCCTTGTCACCCCGGCTGGTCACCATGATGAACGGCATGGTTTTCAGGACGTCCTGCTGACGGCACCAGGTCAACAGTTCAAGCCCGGACATTTCGGGCATTTCCCAATCGCACAGCACCAGGTCGAAGGTTTCCTTGCTCAGTAGGGTCTGAGCCTTGCGACCATTGACGGCATCTTCCAGGGTGATACCCGGAAAGGCGTTACGCAGGCCTTTCTTCACCAGATCGCGGATGAACGGCGCATCATCCACCACCAATACACTGACTTTACTCATCGACGCTCCTGATGGCGTGTTCACCGCAAATGGCGAGCATATCGCTGGCTGGTGGCCATCTGCCAAAATTGTTTGACGACACCGGGACATTTATTCGCGGGTGACTGGAATTAGGCGGCCCAAACAGCAGCCGAGGCCCAAAAAAAAGCCCGGCATTCGCCAGGCGTTTTTTCTCAGGCAATCTTACTTATCGTCAGGCGAGGCCGGAACATTAGGTATTTCGGCGGACAGACCTTCGACTTCTTCCTGCATGCGCTTGAGACCCAAGTGACGCACGTCGGTACCGCGCACCAGATAGATCACCAGCTCCGAGATGTTACGGGCGTGGTCGCCGATACGCTCCAGCGAACGCAGGACCCAGATCACGTTGAGCACGCGGGAAATCGAACGCGGGTCTTCCATCATGTAGGTGACCAGCTCACGCAGCGCGGTCTTGTACTCGCGGTCGATGGTCTTGTCGTACTTGGCGACCGACAGCGCCAGATCGGCGTCGAAACGGGCGAACGAGTCCAGCGCGTCACGCACCATCTTGCTGACCTGATCGCTGATGTGGCGCACTTCCACGTAGCCACGTGGCGACTCGCCTTCTTCGCACAGCTGAATGGCGCGACGGGCAATCTTGGTGGATTCGTCGCCAATGCGCTCCAGGTCGATCACCGACTTGGAGATGCTGATGATCAGACGCAGGTCGGAGGCCGCAGGCTGACGACGGGCCAGAATGCGCAGGCACTCTTCGTCGATGTTGCGCTCCATCTGGTTGATGCGGTCGTCGACTTCACGAACCCGCTGGGCCAGGCCCGAGTCGGCTTCGATCAGGGACGTGACCGCGTCGTTGACCTGCTTCTCGACGAGCCCCCCCATTTCCAGCAGGTGGCTGCGAACGTCTTCCAGTTCAGCATTGAACTGCTGGGAGATGTGATGTGTATGGCTGTCTTTGATCATGCTGAGTGTCCGTCCGATTGATTGCGCGGTGGTTCAGGGCTGACGAAACACGTGCTAGCCGTAACGACCGGTTATGTAGTCTTCAGTCTGTTTTTTGGCCGGATTGGTGAACAACGTATCGGTGTCACCGAACTCGACCACCTTGCCCATGTACAGAAACGCGGTGTAATCCGATACGCGCGCGGCCTGCTGCATGTTGTGGGTAACGATCACAATGGTGTATTTGGATTTCAGTTCGTAGATCAGCTCTTCGACTTTTAACGTCGAAATCGGGTCAAGCGCCGAGCACGGCTCATCGAGCAGCAGCACTTCGGGTTCGACGGCGATAGTGCGGGCGATCACCAGACGTTGCTGCTGACCACCGGAAAGCCCGAGCGCCGACTCGTGCAGGCGGTCCTTGACCTCATCCCACAGTGCCGCGCCACGCAGCGCCCACTCGACCGCTTCGTCGAGAGGGCGCTTCTTGTTGATACCCTGAATCCGCAGACCGTAGACCACGTTTTCGTAAATCGTCTTGGGGAACGGGTTGGGCTTCTGGAACACCATGCCCACGCGACGACGCAGCTCGGCGACGTCCTCACCCTTGGTGTAGATGTCGTGGCCGTAGAGCTTGATCTCGCCCTGCACGCGGCAGCCGTCCACCAGATCGTTCATGCGGTTGAAGGTGCGCAGCAAGGTCGACTTGCCACAGCCCGACGGGCCGATGAACGAGGTCACCCGCTGCTTGGGGATGTTCATCTGGATGTCGAACAGCGCCTGTTTGTCGCCGTAGAACAGGTTCAGGCCCGGGACTTCCAGCGCAACGGCTTCGTTGGCGAGGTCCAGGCTCTGGCGCTTGCGACCCAGAGCCGACATGTTGATGCCGTGGGTGTGGGGTTCTTGCTGCATCTTCGGTCTCACTTCGTTCGTAGCGGCGAGTTTCAAGCCGCAAGCTGCAAGTTCGGGCAAACGCGGCTGCGGCTTTTTCTTGCCGCTTTTAGCTTGCCGCTTGAGGCTGTGGTTATCCGTCGAGCGCTTTGTACTTCTCGCGCAGGCGGTTACGAATGGTCACCGCCGACAGGTTCAACAGGGCGATCACCAGCACCAATAGCAGCGCCGTGGCGTACACCAGCGGCCGCGCGGCCTCGACGTTGGGGCTCTGGAAGCCCACGTCATAGATGTGAAAGCCCAGGTGCATGATCTTCTGGTCAAGATGTAAATACGGGTAGTTGCCATCCAGCGGCAGCGACGGCGCCAGCTTGACCACGCCCACCAGCATCAAAGGCGCGACCTCACCGGCCGCGCGGGCCACGGCCAGAATCAGGCCAGTCATCATCGCCGGGCTGGCCATCGGCAGCACGATCTTCCACAGCGTCTCGGCCTTGGTCGCACCGAGTGCCAGCGAGCCTTCGCGCAGAGTCAGCGGGATGCGCGCCAGGCCCTCTTCCGTCGCGACGATCACCACCGGCACTGCCAGCAGCGCCAGGGTCAGCGAGGCCCACAGCAGGCCCGGCGTGCCGAAGGTCGGCGCCGGCAGTGCTTCGGGGAAGAACAGCCGATCCAGCGAGCCGCCCAGCACATAAACGAAAAAGCCCAGACCGAACACGCCGTAGACGATCGCCGGCACGCCCGCGAGGTTGTTCACGGCGATGCGAATCAGGCGCGTAACCGGGCCCTGACGCGCGTATTCACGCAGGTAAACCGCAGCGAGCACACCGAACGGCGTCACGATCACGGCCATGATCAGGGTCATCATCACCGTGCCGAAAATAGCAGGAAAGATCCCGCCTTCGGTGTTGGCTTCACGCGGATCGTCGCTGAGGAATTCCCACAGCTTCTGGAAGTAGAAGCCCACTTTGGTGGCGACGCCCATCGCGTTCGGCTGATACGCATGGACTACCTTGCCCAGGCTGATCTCGACCTCTTTGCCATTGGCATCGCGGACGGTCAGGCTGTCGCGGCTGAAGTCGGCGTGCAGCGCGCCCAGACGGGACTCGATTTCCTTGTAGCGGGCATCGTACTCAGCGCGCTCGGCGGCCATGTCGGCCTGCGCTTCGGCATCCAGCTGGCCATTGAGCTCCAGCTTGCGCGCTTGCAGACGCAGACGCTCGATGCCGTGGTTGATCGCGCCGATATCGGTCTTTTCCAGGCCTTCCAGCTCATCGGAGAGCTTCTGCACACGCTTGATGCGCTCTTGCAGCTGCGGCCAGGCCGCTTCGCCCTCGGCCACGATCACGCCGTTTTCCTTGACGTTGACCAGGTAGCCGTAAAAGTTGCCCCACTCGCGACGTTCGATGGTCATCAGCTGTGCAGGCTTGGTCTGATCCTTGAGCCACTCGCCGATCACCCAGTTGAAATCGCTGGGGTTCAGGTCGCGGTTGCCGACCTTGAACAGGTCGCGGGTCATGAATTCCGGGCCTTGGTCCGGTACCGGCAAACCGGCACCCTTGAGTCGCGCGCGGGGCACCCGCTCGGACTGCACCAACTCGCCCACCAGCACGTGTTTGTCCTGGCCGGGCACATCGTATTGCGCGGAAATCACATCGGCGGGCCAGAAATGCCCCAAACCGCGCACGGCAATCACGGCCAGCAGGCCGATGGTCATGATCACCGCAATCGACACCGCACCCGCGCTGATCCACACGCCGGGAGCGCCGCTTTTGAACCAACTCTTCAGGGAGGCCTTTTTCATCTGGATCTACCTGCCCTAGAGAGACGAATACTTCTTGCGCAGGTGCTGACGAATCAGCTCTGCCAAGGTGTTCATGACAAACGTGAACATCAGCAGCACCAGGGCTGCGAGGAACAATACGCGGTAATGGCTGCCGCCCACTTCGGATTCCGGCATCTCGACCGCGACGTTGGCGGCCAGGGTGCGCATGCCCTCGAACAGGTTCATGTCCATGATCGGTGTATTGCCGGTGGCCATCAGCACAATCATGGTTTCGCCGACCGCTCGGCCCATGCCGATCATCAGTGCCGAAAAGATACCGGGGCTGGCGGTGAGGATGACCACGCGGGTCAGGGTCTGCCACGGGGTCGCACCCAGCGCCAGCGAGCCCAGGGTCAAGCCGCGCGGCACGCTGAACACGGCGTCTTCGGCGATCGAGTAAATGTTCGGGATGACCGCAAAGCCCATCGCCAGCCCGACCACCAGCGCGTTGCGCTGATCATAGGTGATGCCCAGGTCGTTGGTGATCCACGAGCGCATGTCGCCGCCGAAGAACCAGTTCTCCATGTGCGAGCTCATGCCCAGCGAGAACCAGCCCATCAGCAGAATGACCGGAATCAGAATCGCGCTTTCCCAACCATCGGGTACGCGCAGGCGGATCGAGTCAGGCAGCCGCGTCCACAGAAAACCCGCCAGCAGAATGCCAATGGGCGTGAGGATCAGCAGGCTGAAAATCCCCGGCAGGTGCCCTTCCAGATACGGCGCCAGGAACAAACCGGCGAAGAAGCCGAGGATCACCGTCGGCATCGCTTCCATCAGTTCGATGACCGGCTTGACCTTGCGGCGCATGCCCGGGGCCATGAAATACGCGGTATAGATGGCTGCAGCGACGGCCAGAGGGGCGGCGAGCAGCATCGCGTAGAACGCGGCCTTGAGGGTGCCGTAGGTCAGCGGCGCGAGGCTCAGCTTGGGCTCGAAATCGCTGTTGGCGGCGGTGGACTGCCAGACGTATTTAGGCTCGTCGTAGTGCTCGTACCAGACCTTGTCCCACAACGCGCTCCACGAGACTTCCGGGTGCGGGTTCTTCAGGGTCAGGGGCAGCAGCCTGCCGTTGTCTTCGACGAGGATGTTGTCGGCGCGCGGCGACATGCCCATGACGGCCGGGCCGCTGGCGACCGGCTCGACCAGCAGCGTGCGATGTGCGGTGCTGTGGAACACCCCCAGCTTGCCGGCGGTGTCCATGGCGATGAAGCCTTTACGGCGTTGCTCGGCGGTGATCTGCGAGATCGGCGCGCCGCTCATCTTGAAGTCGCGGATATGCTGCAGACGCATCTCGCCATCGACGTCGCGGGCCATGAACCATTGAGCGATGTTGCCGCGCGAACTGCCGATCATCAGGGAAATGCCGCCGACCAGCTGGGTGCTGGCCGTGGTTTCGGCGTTGGCGTCTTCGAGCAGCTTGTAGCGGCCGTTGAGCGTGCGGTCCTGCAGGTTGAATACGTCCGCCTGAGCGCGTCCATTGATGACGTAAAGCCATTGCTGGCGCGGGTCGACGTAGATCGCCTTGACCATGGCCGACAGCTGCGGCAGGTCGATGCGGCTTTGTTCGTTGCGGGTCTCGCCGGTCATCAGGTTCTCGGCAGAAGTCAGCGACAGCACGTGCAACTGCGCGCCGGTCGCGCCCGCGAGAATCAGCGTGGTGTCGTTGGCGTTGAGATTGACGTGCTCCAGCGCGCGGCCTTCTTCATCCAACGTCAGCGGGGCTTCGCCGTAGGGCCAGGTGATGAGCGGGGTAATGGTTTTCTTGTTGTCGGGGTAGCTGACCGGATAGGCGTGTTTGAACACCAGCACCTGACCGTTGGACAGCCCGACCGCGACCAGAGGCTTGCCCGGCTGATCCTGGGCGACCGAGGTGACGTGCGCGCCCGCAGGCACAGGCAGCGTAACGCGGGACAGCTCGCTGCTATCACCGATGTTGAAAAACAGCACTTCTCCCTTGTCGGACACGCGCATGGCGACCTGATTCTGCTCTTCGATCGCGAGCAGCAGCGGTTTGCCGGCATCCTGCATCCAGGCGGGGGTTTGTGTGGTCTTGGCCGTGAGTGTCGCGCCCTGAAACAGCGGCAGCACGACGTAGGCCAGATAAAAGAAGATCAGCGTGATTGCAGCGAGAACGGCAAGGCCACCCACCAGCACGTACCAGCGCGTCAGACGGTCCTTGAGCGCACGAATACGACGCTTGCGTTGCATCTGCGGCGTATTGAAATCAATGCGCTCGGGAGGGGACTTTTCGGTCATCGATGGATTGGCCAAATCATTCATGCGCACACCCTAGCGGCTATGTATGACAGATACATGACAGCATGGTGACGCAAAAAAGCCCGTCGCCTCGCAACCGGGGCAACGGACTGTTCATTGTTTCGCAAGCCTCGTTCCATAAGGCCCTTTCGTGCAGCAGCGGGACGAACCTGTCACCCCGCATCAGGGTTGTCTGGTGGCAGCGAGCCGCACCACCGCGTTCTTATAGCCCCAGATCAGCCAACGCCTTGCTGACGACCTTGGCTGGTAGAGGAATGTACCCGTCTTTCATGACAACTTCCTGACCTTGTTTTGACAGGATCAGTTTGACGAACTCGGCTTCCAGCGGATTGAGCGGCTTGTTCGGCGCCTTGTTCACGTACACATAGAGGAAGCGCGCCAGCGGGTAAGTGCCGTTGAGGGCGTTGGCCTCGTTGTCTTCGATAAAGGCGTCGCCTTCCTTCTTGGCCAGCGGCACGGTGCGCACGCTGGACGTTTTATAACCAATGCCCGAATAACCGATGCCGTTCAGCGAGCTGCTGATAGAGCTGACCACCGACGCAGAGCCTGGCTGCTCGTTGACGTTGGGCTTGAAGTCGCCTTTGCACAGCGAGACTTCCTTGAAGTAGCCATATGTGCCCGACACCGAGTTGCGGCCGAACAACTGGATAGACTTGCCGGCCAGGTCACCGGTCACGCCAACGTCGCCCCAGGTCCTGGCATCGGCCTTGGCACCGCACAGGCGGGTCGCCGAGAAAATCGCGTCGACCTGCTGCAGGGTCAGACCCTTGATGGAGTTGTCCTTGTGCACGAACACCGCCAGCGCATCCACCGCCACCGGAATCGCCGTTGGCTTGTAGCCGTACTTCTGCTCGAACGCCGAAACCTCGCCGTCCTTCATCTTGCGGCTCATCGGGCCAATGGTTGCGGTGCCTTCAGTCAGCGCAGGGGGCGCCGTCGACGAACCGGCGGCCTGAATCTGGATATTCACGGCCGGGTATTCTTTCTTGAAGGCCTCGGCCCACATGGTCATCAGGTTGGCCAGGGTGTCGGAGCCGACGCTGGACAGGTTGCCCGAGACGCCAGAGGTTTTGACGTAAGGCTTGATCGCCGGGTCCACCGCGGCGACGGCGTTCGCGGTGGCAACACCGACAGCGGCAAAGGTGAGTGCAGTCATCAAACGCTTGAATGTCATGCCTGGCTCCTGGCGAGGTCGAAAAGGCTGGCCGGGGTAAATGATGGCCATGTGACTAATCTATGACCAGGATGTGACAATAAAATGAAAGGCCGCCATCCTTTTCGGGTGGCGGCCTTAAATTAAGCCCATTGTTTGCAACAAGGTATTTCTACGTGAAGGCTGTTTTCTTCTTCAGCAGATACACGCCAATCACCATCCCCAACGCACACAGAATCGCCACGTACCACGCAGGCGCCATCGGATTCACCTTGTTCAGACCCTGCACCACCATTGGGGTCAGACCGCCAAAAATCGCGTAGGCCAGGTTGTAGGAAAACGACAGCCCCGAGAAACGGACCACAGGCGGGAAGGCTTTCACCATCACGAACGGCACCGCACCGATGGTGCCGACGAACAGGCCGGTGAGCGCGTAGAGCGGGTACAGCAGGTCCGGATGCCCGCCGACGATGTGGTAGAAGGTCCAGGAGGTGACCAGCAGGCCCAGCGAGCCGAGCAGGAACACCAGGCCTGCGCCAATGCGATCCGCCAGTGCGCCGGCGCCGATGCAGCCCAGGCTGAGCATGACGATTGCCAGGCTGTTGGCTTTCAAGGTGACGGCGGGGGCGAAGCCAAAGTTGATTTGCAGCAAGGTCGGGGTCATGAGGATGACCACCACGACGCCCGCCGACAGCAGCCAGGTCAGCGCCATCGACAACACCACGGCACCGCGATGATCACGCAGCACGGCCTTTAGCGGCACTTCTTCGGCCAGTTGCTTGCGCTGCTGCAGCTCGGCGAACACCGGCGTCTCGTGCAGCCAGCGGCGCAGGTAGACCGACATCAGACCAAACACCCCGCCCAGCAGGAAAGGAATACGCCAGGCGTAGTCCGAAACTTCGGCAGGTGAGTAGACGCTGTTGATCCAGGTGGCGACCAGCGAACCGAGCAGGATCCCCGAGGTCAGACCCGACGTGAGCGTGCCGCAAGCGTAACCGACGTTACGGGCGGGAACGTGTTCGGAAACGAATACCCACGCACCCGGCACTTCGCCACCAATGGCAGCGCCCTGAATCACGCGCATCAGCAGCAATAAAATCGGCGCCCAGATGCCTATCTGCGCATAGGTTGGCAGCAGGCCCATGATTAGCGTCGGAACCGCCATCATGAAAATGCTCAGGGTGAACATTTTCTTGCGGCCCAGCAGATCGCCGAAGTGCGCCATGACGATGCCCCCCAGCGGGCGGGCCAGATAACCGGCAGCAAAAATGCCAAACGTTTGCATCAGACGCAGCCATTCCGGCATGTCTACGGGGAAGAACAGCTTGCCGACCACCGCCGCGAAGAACACGAAGATGATGAAATCGTAGAATTCCAGTGCACCACCGAGGGCGGAAAGGGACAGGGTTTTGTAATCGTTGCGGGTCAGCGGACGCGAAGGCTGAGCGGCACTTGAAGGCACAGAGGACATGACAATGGCTTCTCTTTTGAGGCTCTCTTGGGACGAAAAATCAACAGCAAGGCAGCCATGGGTATCGGCTGTGCACGCGATTTATCGACTCGAAGAGGTGATCGGGCATCAAAATTGCGTGCCAATGTCGGCGTAGTGCGCCAAATCGGTCCGGCAAGATAGCAAATTGCACGCAGATGCACATGTATTGCAACGAGGACGGGGCAAAATGGGACCCGGCGGTCGTTTCACAAGACTGCCCCCGATATACTTGCCGGCCGCGACTCAACCGGTCTTTCAGGGAAATTGTGCGAAACCATTTACCCGAGTCGTTTTCGCAGAGTTTCCCTTATTAATTTATTTTAAACTTAGGCTTTTTTAGTAAATTAGGCGAGCGAAGATAAGGGAAGGCAAAAAAAAGCGAGGAAGCGGTGTGTAGGTTTATAAATGAGCATTCCGAGCCTGTTTTTAACGCAGCATGGTCGAGCGCAGCCACTTTTCGGACATAGCCGGAAGAGTCATGGGGCAGAGGGCCCAGTTATGAACGAGTTAGAACAGGAAGATCCTATTCCGCAGGGCGACCTTGCCTTGCAAATCACTGCACTCCCGCGCGAGACCAACGGCTTTGGCGACATTTATGGCGGCTGGCTGGTCGCGCAGATGGACCTCGCCGGCACGGCCATGGCCAGCAAGGTTGCGGGCGGTCGCGTGGCCACCGTTGCGATCGATCGCATGGCGTTTCTGGTGCCGGTCGCGGTTGGCGCGCAGCTTTCCTTTTACACCCAGACCCTGGAAATCGGCCGCAGCTCGATCCAGATGATGGTCGAAGTGTGGAGCGACGACCCGCTGTCCAGCGAATGGCGCAAGGTGACTGAAGCAGTATTTGTGTTTGTCGCCATCGACGGCAGCGGCCGTACCCGCTCGGTGCCTGCACGGCGCTAATCGCAGCACGGTTTCATCGCACTTGGCAGGGCGCAGTAAACTCATCAAGCTTGGCACAGTCTGATTGTGTCACTGTCCTTTGAGTGAGTACCCCTATGCCTACGCCAGAAGTCGAATCCATCCAGCTCGGTGAGCTCAATTGCTGGCGTATCCGCCACGGCCAGGCCGAACTGGTGGTCGCCCAGCAGGGCGCGCACATCATCAGCTATCAGATCGACGGCGATCAGCCCTTGATCTGGTCCAACCCCGGCGCAGTGTTCAAGCACGGCAAGGCCATTCGTGGCGGTATGCCGGTGTGCTGGCCGTGGTTCGGCAACTTCCAGCGCAACCCGCAAAGCGTGCAGGCCATGCGCCAGAGCGACGAGCCTGCGAACGCACACGGTGAAGTCCGCGCGATCGACTGGGAGCTGATGGGCATGGGCGAAGACGGCGATGCGCTGATCGTCGAGTTCATCCAGCCCAAAGCCGAAGGCCATCTGCCTGGCTGGCCGCATACCGTGGGCGTGAAGCTGCAGATCCGCATGGACGCTGCGCTGAACGTCAGCTTGGCCAGCTTCAACGCAGGTTCCGAAGAGGTCACCCTGAGCCAGGCGCTGCACAGCTATTTCGCAGTCAGCGACGTGCATCAGGTGAGCATCGAAGGCCTGGACGGCGTGAGCTATCTCAATACGCTGGAAAGTTGGGAGCAGCAGAACGTGCAAGTAGGTGACATTACGTTCACCGGCGAGACAGACCGCATCTATCAGGACACACCGGACCTGGTTTCCATCGTCGACCCTGAGTGGAAACGTCGCATCCAGATTCAGACTCAGGGCTCGAAGTCTTCGGTGGTCTGGAACCCGTGGATCGAAAAGACCAAGACCTTCAGCGACATGGAGGCCGATGGCTGGAAAAGCATGGTGTGTGTCGAGACGGCCAACGTCATGAGCGACATCGTGACGCTCAAGCCGGGTGACATGCATGTCATGGGCGTGAGCATCTGGGCCGAGCCGCTGACGGAGGAGTGAGGCTGATCGTGCAGGAGCGGGGGGGG
>CAURWS010000051.1:0-11908 GCA_963528485.1 uncultured Pseudomonas sp.
CGGCTACATGGTTGCGCGCAAGCTCGGCAGCGCGCGGCAGATGATCTGCGCCAGCCCGGACTACCTGCGCCGTCACCCGGCACCCCAGGCGTTGAGCGATCTGGGCACCCATGCCCTGGTGTTCTGCAGCGCCGACAACCCGGTGCTGGAGTGGCGTTTTCAGCGAGACGGCTCACCGCGCAGCGTCGCCTTGCGGCCGACCCTGCGCTGCACCACCCAGGCGGCCACGGTTGAAGCCGCGCTCAGCGGCGCGGGGCTGGCCTCGTGCCTGAGCTATCAGGTGCACGAGCATCTGCAAACGGGGCGGTTGCAACCGGTGCTCGAGGCGTTTGAGCCTGCGCCGCTGGCCGTGCATCTGGTCTACCGTGAAGGCCGCCGGGCCTCGGCGCGGGTGCGCAGCTTTATCGACTTTGTCGTCGAGCGTCTGCGCAATCATCCAAGGCTCAACCCCTGATCCGATCCGTCCAGTCGGGCAATTATTTCATGCTCTGAAAGGCTGGATTGCTTTTTGTGGTGATTCTGTTTGTGGGCGTCGAGGTTCACTCTTCATCCCATCAGCGCGGTGACTCACTCCCTCAACCTCAACCCCGCTGACACTCATTCACGACAGCCCAGGAGCCACCACCATGAACCCGATCAAGCTTTATCACTTCCCGTTGTCCGGCCACTCCCACCGCGCACAGCTGATGCTGTCGCTGCTGGGCATCGATCCGCAGATCGAGTTCGTTGACCTGGCCAAGGGCGCGCAGAACACCCCTGAGTATCGCGCCGTCAACGTCTTCGGCCAGGTGCCGGTGATCGACGACAACGGCACGATCGTCGCCGATTCCACGGCTATTCTGGTGTACCTGGCGAAAAAGTACGACGCCTCGGGCAAATGGCTGCCGCAAGACGCCGATGGTGCTGCGCAGGTTCAGCGCTGGCTGGCGGTGGCGGCAGGGCAGATCAACAACGGCCCGGCCCGTGCGCGTCTGATCACTGTGTTTGGCGCAGGTTTCGACCCGAAAGACACCATCGACCGCGCCCATGCCGTCCTGAAAGTGATCGACCAGCACCTGGAAGGCCGCGACTTCCTTGCCGCCGACCACGCCACCATCGCTGATGTCGCCGGTTACAGCTACATCGCTCATGCGCCGGAGGGCAACGTTTCGCTGGACGGCTATCCGAACGTACGGGCGTGGCTGGCGCGCATCGAAGGCCTGAAAGGCTTTGTACCGATGCCGCGTACCAAGGCCGGTCTGGTGGTTTGATCAGAGAAAAACGCTGACGGCCCGCTTTTGATTCTGGCCGCAGGCCGTAGGAGTCCAGCTTGCTGACGATCTGCCGGGCACCGGCAGTAGACCCGGTGCACACGGTGAATCAGGCAGACCGAGTTGTCCGGTTTTGCTGCCGGTTCCCGGCAGATCGCTGGCAAGGTGGAACGCCACCCCGGCAGCTCCTACGCCCTCCGGGCATAAGCGGTGAGTCGGTGTCCCTTGCCTTCACTGTCTGGGAGCTTGCGCCATGAACGATATCCCGTCCGAAAAAAACTCTCCCTGGCACGCCGGGGAGCTGCAGGTGCAAATCCATGCCGGTGTTGTCGAGCGCATGGACGTGGTCGGTCGCAAGTTCGTCCGCGACTTCATGCCCGATCAGCATCGCGATTTCTATGAGCAGATTCCCTACCTGATCGTCGGCGCCGTTGACGCCGAGGGCTGGCCATGGGCGAGCATGATGGATGCCTATGAGGGGTTCATCAGCACCCCGGATTCCCGTCAGCTGGACATCGACTGGCTGCCCGATGCCACCGACCCGGTGAGCGCGGCGTTCAAGCCTGGCGCGGCCTTGGGGCTGCTGGGCATCGACCTGAACACCCGTCGGCGCAACCGCCTCAACGGGCATATCGACACACTGGGTGAGTCCGGGTTTTCCCTGGCTGTCGAGCAGTCGTACGGCAACTGCCCGCAGTACATCCAGTTGCGCCCGCTGGAGCGCGCCGATGACGCGGCGGTGACCGAGCGCGCCCCGGCTCAGCATCTGGACGCACTGGACGACGCAGCGGTCGCGGCGATTCGCGCTGCCGACACGTTTTTCGTCGCCAGCTATGTCGACCAGAAAGGTGACTGGCCAGGGGAGGAGTCCCATCGTTCGGTGGATGTCTCTCACCGTGGCGGGCGTGCAGGTTTTGTCAGAGTCGAAGGCGATGTCCTCACGATCCCCGACTTTTCCGGCAATCTGTTCTTCAACACCCTGGGCAATCTGTTGGTCAACCCGAGGGCGGGCCTGGTGTTCATCGACTTCGCCAGCGGCGACATGCTGCATGTTGCGGGGCTCGCCACGGTGATTCTGGACAGCCCGGAAATCGCGGCCTTTCAAGGCGCCGAGCGGCTCTGGCAGGTCAAGGTCGAGAAGGTGCTGCGGCGCCCGGCGGCCCTGCGTTCGCGCTGGGGGTTCGAGGGTTTCTCACCCAACAGCCTGATGACCGGCGACTGGGAGCAGACCGCCGCGCGCCTGCAGGCCGAGGCCCTGCGCGACCAATGGCGGCCGCTGCGGGTGATGCGTGTCGAGGATGAAAGCCAGGGGATTCGCTCGTTCTATTTCGAAGCCGCCGATGGCGCTGGCATGTCCGGGTTCAAGGCCGGGCAACACCTGCCGCTGCGGGTTTCTCTAGACGGTCAGTCTAAACCGGTGATCCGCACTTACAGCCTGTCCAGTGCGCCGTCCGATGATTTTTTCCGCATCAGCGTCAAACGCGATGGGCGGGTCTCCGGGCACCTGCACGACACCCTCACGGTGGGGGACCTGATCGAGGCGCGCACGCCCCAAGGCGGGTTCTTCGTCGACCCCTTGGAGCGTCGGCCGTTGGTGCTGCTGGGGGCCGGTATTGGCGTCACGCCGATGCTGTCGATGCTGCGCGAGGTCCTTTATCAGAACAAACGCAAGCGTCGGAACCGGCCTGTGTGGTTCGTTCAGAGTGCACGTCGTCTGGTGGATCTGGCTTTTCGCGAAGAATTGGACACACTGGTTGCCAGTGCCGGAAATGAATTGACGGTCGTCCGTCTGCTGAGCCAGCCCGAGAGCGAGGCCCGCGCAGGACAGGACTGTCACCTTGCAGGTCGCATTGACCTGACGCTGCTCAAGACGCTGTTGCCGTTCGACGACTTCGATTTTTATGTCTGCGGACCGGCAAGCTTCACACAAGGGCTGTATGACGAACTTCGGGCCATGCACATCCGTGACGAGCGGATTCATGCCGAAACCTTCGGGCCGTCGACCCTTAAGCGCACCCGCGACGAACAGTCCGCCGGGGTGCAACAGCCGCCTGCCGCCACTACCTCGGTGCCTGTGGTGTTCGAACGCTCGGCCAAGGAGGCGCGTTGGCAACCCGATGGCGGCACCTTGCTGGAGCTGGCCGAGAGTCGCGGCCTTGAACCCGAATACAGCTGCCGCAGCGGTTCATGTGGCACTTGCAAGACCCGGCTGATCAAAGGCCAGGTGCATTACCCGGTCCCGCCTGTCGACATGCCAGCGGCCGACCACGTGCTGATCTGCTGCGCAGTCCCGGCCGAAGGGCCGCTGGTGCTCGATCTGTAAACATCCATGCGTGTGCAGGAATGCGTCAGAGGAGTGGTTGAGATGAGTGAATGGCCAGCGTTCGAGAAAGAAGACGATCCCAATCTGATGCACGTGACCGAGCAGGAAGTGTCCTGGCTGTTGCCGCAATCTCTGGCCTCACTGGCCGGAGAACTGGCGGCCGAGCATGAAGAACACGAGAACCCTGCGACCTTTCGGCTGATCAGCTGGGTGCGCTCAGTGTCCACGTTCAGTCGTCACCGGTGATTGCCCGCCGTTTCGCTATGTAGTAAACAGCATAGCGATATCACAGCAGGCACCATCGGGGAACGACATGAACGCAGTGGCAAAGGAAGCGGTAGGGGCAATCTACGACATCGAGGCCATGCGCCACGCCCAGGCCATGACCTGGAAGGCAATCGACCTAGTGTCCCAGCGCATCAAGCCGGGCATGCTGGAATCCGAAGCGGTGGCGGCGGGCAAACAGGCCCTGGCCGAGCTCGACACCCAGCGCATCTGGCATCCGATGCTGATCCGCTTCGGCGCCAACACCCTGAAAACCTTCAAGCAACGCTCCGATGGCGACCCGGTGCTGGGCGAGAACGACATCTATTTCATCGACATGGGCGCTGTCTGGCTCGGGCACGAAGGCGACGCCGGCGCCACCTTCACCACCGGCAATGACCCTGAAATGCAGGCTTGCGCCGCGGCTGCGAAAACCCTGTTCGACGTGGTCGAGCAGCGCTGGAAGTCTGGCAATGTCGAGGGCATCGAGCTGTACCGCTTTGCCGAAGAGCAGGCCGAGGCCATGGGCTGGAAGCTGAATCTTGAGATAAAGGGTCACCGCGTCTGCGACTTCCCCCACGCGATCTATCGCGGTGGTAACCTCGGCGACTTCGACGCCGTGCCCAATCCCGGCCTGTGGATTCTGGAAATCCAGATCGCTCACCCGAGCAAGCCCTACGGTGCGTTTTACGAAGATCTGCTGGCCTGACTTTAAAGTCAGAAAATTCGAGCGCTATGTTTGTAATGACATGGCGCTCCTCCCGAATATGAGCGGCTATTCTTAACCCCATAACAAGGACACACGACATGAAAGTCAGCGCCCGCAACGTTTTCAAAGGCACCGTCAAACAGATCCAGGAAGGCGCGGTCAACGCCGAAGTCGTTCTGACCCTGCCAGGCGGCGAAGAGCTGGTGGCCGTGGTCACCCTGCAAAGCGTCAAGAGCCTGGGGCTGGCGGCGGGCAAGGAAGCGGTGGCGTTGATCAAGGCGCCGTGGGTCATGCTGATGACCGATTCCAGCGGCTTCCGTCTGTCTGCGCGCAATACTCTGGAAGGCAAGGTGACCAAGGTCAGCGACGGCGCGGTCAACGCCGAAGTCGTTGTCGAACTGGCGGGCGGCACCGAGGTGTACTCGATCGTGACCCGCGAAGCCGTGACCGAGCTGGGCCTGGCCCCGGGCGTCAGCGCCACCGCAATCATCAAGGCCTCGCACGTGATCCTAGGCGTGGCTGCCTGATCTCATCGATCATCGTCGTGCAACGACCACCGTGGCAGACGGCGGTCGTTTCGGTGATCATGGCGTTTCATCTGCCACGACAAGGACGTGTATGTTGATCTCTCGCAGAACCCTGCTCGGCGCATCGCTACTGGCGATTCCCGCGCTGTACAGCCTCACGGCTCAGGCGGCAGGTGCCGCGCCATCTTCCAATCCCTCCCTTGAGCAACGACTGGCCGAACTGGAGCGTCGTCACGGCGGGCGTCTTGGCGTGGCTATTCTCGACACCGGCAGCCAGCGCCTGATCACCCATCGCGGGGACGAGCGCTTCGCCATGTGCAGCACGTTCAAGGCTTTGGCCGTTGCTCACGTGCTGGCGCGGGTCGATCGCAAGGAAGAGGACCTGTCGCGGCTGATCGTCTATGGCAAGGAACAGCTGGTGCCGTACTCGCCGACCACGGAAAAACACACGGGCGAGGGCGGGTTGAGCGTCGGATCGATCTGCGAAGCGGCGGTGACCTTGAGCGACAACACCGCAGCCAACCTGCTGCTCGACAGCTCTGGCGGGCCCCAGGGATTGACCGACTGGCTGCGTCTGACCGGTGATCAGGTCACGCGGCTGGATCGTCGCGAACCCGACCTCAACGAAAACCGCCCGGGCGATCTGCAGGACACCACCACGCCGATTGCGATGGCTCAGACCTTGCGTACGCTGATCTTCACCGAGGTGCTGTCCGACCCTTCGCGGGATCAACTCATTGCCTGGCTGGTCAGCAACACCACGGGGGATCAGAAGCTGCGGGCGGGTTTGCCGAAACGCTGGCGAGTGGGGGACAAGACCGGGTCCGGCGCCAACAACGCCAGCAACGACGTGGCCGTGATCTGGCCCACCAACCGCGCGCCGCTGATCGTCACGGTTTACTACACCGATTCGAACGCCACGGGTGAGCAGATCAATGCCGTGATCGCCGAGGTCGGACGGTGGGCGGCGTCGGTTTAGATGGTTACAGCGATTCGGTCGCGAAACTCCCCTCTGTAGCAGTCCGGCCGGACTGCTACAGAGGCTCGCGTCACGTCACGGAATCAACCGGCGCGCCCGCAACTCATCAAACACATCGAAAAACGCCTGATCGCTGGCCTTGAACTCCTTGAATCCCAAGGCGCGGCTCTTCGACATGTCGGTCACCACTTCAATCGGCCGCCCCAGGTCGGCATCGGTGTGCCAGGGCGAGATCAGTCGATTGATATCCGCTTCCTGCAAACCCTGCTCGCGCACGATGTCCGTCCAGACCGCCTGATCGTCGGCCATCTGGGTTTCCAGCGGCGATACGCTTGGCGGGAAGGCCGCGGGGTGCAGGCCGAAGTAATCGGCGATCCGGCCCCACATCCACTTCCAGCGAAACACGTCGCCGTTGGTGATGTTGAACGCCTGATTGGCTGCCGCCGGTGTCGTCGCTGCCCACAGCTGCTGTTTGGCCAGTTGACGGGCGTCGGTCATGTCGGTGAGGCTGTCCCATTGCACTTGCGAGCCGGGGAACACGAACGGCCGGCCCGTCGCCTTGCAGATCGATGCGTACACCGCAAGCGTGGTGGCCATGTTCATCGCGTTGCCCACGGCCACGCCTGTGATGGTGTGAGGGCGATGTACGCTCCAGGTGAAGCCATCGCGTTTGGCGGCGGCAAACACTTCATCTTCCTGGGCGTAGTAGAAGTTTTCGATGTCGAGACGCCCCTGACTTTCACGAAACGGCGTCTGCGGCAGCGTGCCCTTGCCGTAGGCTTCGAACGGGCCCAGGTAATGCTTGAGGCCAGTGACCAGCGCCACGTGCTGCACGCTTTTGCCCGGGCTGAGCGCATCGAGCACATTGCGCACCATGGCTGCGTTGACCTTGATGTTCTCGGCCTCAGTGGCCTGACGCGACCAGGTGGTGATGAACACGTGCGTGGGCTTGAGCCCGTCCAGCGCCTGTTTCACGCTGGCCGGGTCTTGCAGGTCGGCGGCAACGGGGATGATGCCATCGGCTTTTGCAGCGTGGCGGGAGAGGGCGGCGACTTGCCAGCCGTTCTCGAGCAGCAGTTCGGTGATGGCGCTACCAACGATGCCGCTGGCACCGACGACCAGTGCGGTCTGGATCATGAGGGTCTCCTATATGGGGAATGATCAGCCGTTTCGGCCCTGAAGACTCAGAGCCCCAGGCGCGTGCAGAGGTTCAGCCGGATTCGCTCAGCCCACCAGCAGCGCTGTCCCGTACATGCCAACGGCAAACACCACGTGACCGATGACATTTTGCAGCCGCGCCACCGGCGGATTCGGCGCCTTGTTGCAGGCAACGCCCACGCCCATGCCCGGTTGCAGGATGAACCAGCCCGCGCCGACGGTGACCAGCCCGACCACCAGCGCCGGGAAAAATGTCGGCGAATGCGCCCACTGCACACCCCAGATCAGCAGCAATACAGCCGCGAACAACACGCCGACCGCATAGTGCATGGTCCAGCCGATCTTCAGTTCATTGGGTACTTCGGGGGAGTTGCCGATGCCGTTGCGATGCACGAAGCGGCCCTCGCGCATGCCGGCGAACCAGCGGCCTACCAGGTGCCAGGGCGGGGTGGGCAAGCCCAAAGTGGCCTTAAGCAGTTGGGCCCACAGGTCGAGCAATGCGGTACCGCCGATGCCGATGAGTAATGCGTAGAAAATGAAGGCGAACATGGCTTTCCTTGGGTCTGTCGGGAGGTGTGGTCGGTGTTCAAGGCTGCTCGGCGCCACACGTTAGCAGCTTTGCGCCGGGCTTGGCAGGAGCCAGCGTAGGTGTGGAGCAGGCGAGAGGCCACTGTTTTTGAAATATTCTGAAACATTCAGCCGGGGCCTCAGGTCAACACTGCACGTCCCTGCCAAGAAGCCTTCATGAAACTGCCTCGTCCCTCCGCTCGCCACGAACCTCTGACCCAACTGCGAAACCTGAAAATGGCCCGATCTGCCCACGCCTATGTGCGTGGCAGCACAGTGCAGTTCTATGAATGGCTACATAGTCTTCCCGGTCGGCGCCTGCCCAGCGGGCCGCCCGTGTGGATCTGCGGCGATTGTCACGCGGGCAATCTCGGGCCGACCGGAGACTTGAAGGGCAAGATCGACATTCACATCCGCGACCTGGACCAGACAGTCATCGGCAACCCGGCCCATGACTTGGTACGGCTGGCGTTGTCGCTGGCCACCGCAGCCCGAGGCTCGGACCTACCGGGGGTGGCGACCGCGCGCATGCTCGAAGAAATGATGATCGGCTACGAGCAGGCCTTCGAGAGCACCGATGACGAAGAGCCGCCGCGCCCAACGCAAGTGAAAGCGGGCATGCGCAGCGCGGTTCAGCGCACCTGGAAGCACTTGGCCGAAGAACGCATCGAAGACATGCGCCCGACCATTCCGCTGGGCAAGCATTTCTGGCCGCTGGCCAAGGACGAACGCCAGGCCCTCAAGGCTCTGTGCGCCACCGATGAAATCCACGCCTTGGTCACCGCACTCAAGGGCCGCTCCAGGGATGACAGCGTCGAGCTGCTCGACTCGGCCTATTGGGTCAAGGGCTGCAGCTCGTTGGGGCTGTTGCGCTACGCAGTGTTGCTCGGCGTGGGCGATGACGACGATCAGGAGTTCTGCCTGCTCGACATCAAGGAAGCCGTGGCCGCCGCCGCACCGCGCACCTCCAGGGCTGGCATGCCGCGCGACAATGGCAGGCGAGTGGTGGAAGGCGCGCGGCATCTGTCCCCAGGCTTGGGCAATCGCATGGTTGCCACGCGTCTGCTCGATCATGGCTTCTTCATTCGCGAGCTGCTGCCGCAGGACATGAAGCTGGAACTCGACCAGCTCAGCCAGGCCGAAGCCATGCGCGCGGCGGGGTATCTGGCCAAGGTCGTCGGCATCGCCCACGCGCGGCAGATGGACCTGACCACCCGCGCTTCTTGGATTCGCGAGCTGCAGGCCAATCGCTCGCAGACCCTGGATGCGCCGTCGTGGCTGTGGTCAAGCGTCGTGCAACTGGTGGGCAGCCATGAGCAGGGCTATCTGGAACATTGCCGACGTTACGCGTTGCAGCACTGACCGAGGCGCGCTGTGCCATAACAATAGTTATCGGTTGCCTTGAAAAAAAGTCGGTTCAGCCAAGCCCTTGCGTGCGCTTACACTTTGCCTACACGGGGCTGGGCCCACGGCAAAAAAACAAGGAAAAGCCATGCCATATCGATCTGCACGGAACGCCTTCATGCAGGGCGTTCGTACGCTGATGCCACTGACGCCGGGGGTGATTCCGTTCGGTCTGGTGACCGGGGTGATGGCGATCGAAATGGGCATGTCGCCGACCACAGCCATGGGCATGACCCTGATCTTCTATTCCGGCTCCGCGCAGATGGTCGCCCTGCAATTGCTGCACAGTGGCGCTTTGCCGCTGGCCATCGTGCTGACCGCGCTGATCATCAACCTGCGGTTCGTCATGTACAGCGCGTCCCTTGCGCCGCATCTGCATCACTTGCCCCGGCGCTGGACGTGGCCGGTGTCCTACATGCTCTCCGATCAGTCCTATGCCCTGTGCACCCTGAGGTTTGCCTCGGGTGAACTGAAAGGCCCGTTCGCTCACTGGTTCTACGCTGGAACCGCGTTCGCGATGTGGCTGGCCTGGCAGCTGTCGGTGCTGGCCGGGGTGTGTCTGGGCGCGAGCATTCCTGACACCTGGTCCCTGAGTTTCGCCATTCCGCTGTCGTTCCTCGCGCTGCTGATTCCCGGCCTGCGCAACGTGCCGAGCCTGGCGGCGGCCACCGTGGGCGGGCTGATCGCCGTACTGGCGGTGAAGATGCCCTACAACCTCGGGCTGGTGACGGCGTCCATCGGCGGCGTGGTGGCCGGGGTGGTCACCGAGAGCCTGCGCAAGAAACCGGCGAGCCATGAATGCGCGTCTGCGGCAGAAGGAGACGCGCAATGAGCGACCTGATGCTGTGGGGGATCTTTTTGGCGGCAGGGCTAGGCACCTTTGCCATGCGCGTGTCGTTCATAGAACTCTATGGCCGCTGGCGTATGCCTGCGCTGCTCAGCCGCGCGCTGATTTACGTGCCGGCGAGCGTGCTGGCGGCGCTGGTATTGCCGGCGGTGGTCTACCCGAACGGGCAGGGCGCTTTCGTGCTGAACAACCCGCAGATTCCAGCGGCGATCATCGCGACCTTTGTCGCCTGGAAGACACGCAACACCTTGCTCACCCTGGGGCTGGGGATGGCGGCGCTGTGGGCGTTCAAGTTCATCGGGGCCTGATGCCACCTGCCCTTCAGATCTGCTCCAGTAACCACGCCCGAAAGGCCTGCAAGGAGGGCAGCATTTCGTTCCGTGGCGGGTAGGTCAGGTAATAGCTGCGCTGGCTGGGGAAGGGCAGGTCGAGGTTGATCAGTTCGACATTTGCCAGCTCGTCGGCCACCAGAATGCGTGGCACCAGGCCGATGCCGATCCCCGCTTTCACGGCCTGAATCAAGTGCGAGGTCAGCTCGAAGCTTGGGCCCAGGCGCATCATGGGGTGGGGCAGGCGGTGATGGCTGAACCAGTCGCCCCAGACGTTGGGGTTGTTGGCGACGTTGAGCAGCATCTGCCCGGCGATCTTCTCCGGCGTCCACTCCTGATGATTACCCGCAACCTGCGGGGAGATGATCACCACCAGTTCTTCAGCCAGCAGGCGGTGGCTGATCAGCCCCGGCAATCCGGCGTGGCCGACCACGATGGCGGCGTCGATGCCGCTGGTCTCGAAATCCACCGCGTCGATGCGTGAATTGATGTGCACCAGCATGCCGGGGTGTTGCTGGTAGAAGTCATGCAGGCGCGGCAGCAGCCATTTGGAGCCGAAGGTCGGCAGGGTCGCCATGCGCAGACTGCCGCCCCCGGACTGATAGGCCATGGCCTGCAAGGTGGCGCTGCGAATGCGCCCGAGGGCTTCGCTCATCTCCCGCTGATACAGGCGCCCGACGTCGGTCAGTTGCACCTGACGGCCTTCGCGGCGGAACAGCGTCAGCCCCAATTGCTGCTCCAGCGCCTGCACCTGACGGCTGACCGCGCTCTGGGTCAGGGACAGTTCGACGGCCGCGCGGGTGTAGCTTTCATGACGGGCTGCGGCTTCGAATGCCAGCAGCAGGGACATGGACGGCGTTAGGTGGCGGTAATTCATTCAGAAAAGTCATCGATAGCGGCAGGAATATCTGTTTGTGTCGCGCCGGACCCTGCGGGATCATTGGCGCAAACAACGACCTGCAGCTTAACGATTAATGCTCAGGCGACAAGTATTTTGCTGTTTCCCGTGATCAGACCGACAAGAGGCCATCCCCCAATGATCGCCCAACTGCCTGCTGCCGCACCTGCGGCCCAGTACCCCGAATTTCTCGACGCGCTGCGTGCCAGCGGTTTCCGCGGCCAGATCAGCGCCGACTACGCCACCCGCACGGTGCTGGCGACCGACAACTCCATCTACCAGCGCCTGCCACAGGCTGCGGTGTTCCCGCTGGACGCCGATGACGTCGCCCGCGTTGCCACACTCATGGCTGAGCCGCGCTTTCGTCAGATCAAGCTGACCCCGCGCGGCGGCGGTACTGGTACCAACGGCCAGTCGCTGACCGACGGTATCGTGGTCGACCTCTCGCGGCACATGAATACCATTCTGGAAATCAACACCCAAGAGCGTTGGGTGCGGGTGCAGGCGGGCGTAGTCAAGGACCAGCTCAACGCTGCGCTCAAGCCCCACGGGCTGTTTTTCGCGCCCGAGCTGTCCACCTCCAACCGCGCCACCGTCGGCGGCATGATCAACACCGACGCCAGCGGCCAGGGCAGCTGCACCTACGGCAAGAC
>CAURWS010000052.1:0-11868 GCA_963528485.1 uncultured Pseudomonas sp.
GGCCCGACGCACTGCGCGAGGCCCTCTGCCGTCACACCACGGACGGCCATAACCAGTACGCGCCCATGGCCGGACTGCCCGCATTGCGACAGCAGGTGGCAGCGAAAATCGCCCGTTCCTACGGCCGTCAGGTCAACGTCGACACCGAAGTCACGATCACGCCTGGCGCGACCCACGCGATCTTCTGTGCGATCCAGACTGTCGTTCGGGCAGGCGATGAAGTCATCGTCTTCGATCCCAGCTACGACAGCTACGAGCCATCGGTGGAGCTGGCCGGCGGTCGCTGCGTGCATGTGCAACTCAAGGACGGCGAATTCTCCATCGATTGGGAGAAACTCAGCGCAGCCCTGAGCCCCAAAACCCGCATGATCATCATCAACACGCCGCACAATCCGAGCGGCGCGTTGATTACCCGTGGAGAGCTGGATCAATTGGCGGCGCTGATTCGCGACCGCGACATCTATCTGGTCAGCGACGAGGTCTACGAACACCTGGTGTTCGACGGCGTGAAGCACGCCAGCGTCCTGGCCCACGAAGAACTCTACGAGCGCGCCTTCGTGGTCAGCTCGTTCGGCAAGACCTATCACGTCACCGGCTGGAAAACCGGCTACCTCGTCGCACCGCCCGCGCTGACCGCCGAGATGCGCAAGATCCACCAGTTCGTCGGTTTCTGTGGCGTCACGCCGCTGCAATGGGCGCTGGCCGATTTCATGGCGGCCTGCCCAGAGCATGTTGAAGAACTGCCGGCGTTCTATCAGGCCAAGCGCGACTTTTTCTGCGACCGGCTGGAAAGCTCGCGTTTTACCTTCAAACGTGCGGCGGGTACCTACTTCCAGCTGGTCGATTACTCGGCGATCCGCCCGGACCTCAACGACGTCGAGATGTCCCTGTGGATGACCCGCGAACACGGCGTGGCGAGTATTCCGCCATCGGTGTTCTACCAGAACCCACCCGAAGGTCAGCGCCTGATTCGCCTGTGCTTTCCAAAGCGAGAGGAGACGTTGCGCCTGGCAGCGGAAAAACTATGCGCGATCTGAGTCAACTTCCGAATCTGAACGTCGCGCTGGTGCAGACCACCTTGGTCTGGCACGACCGTCAGGCCAACCATGCGCATTTCGAAGAGCTGCTGTCTCAGGCCGAGGGCGCTGATCTGGTGATCCTGCCGGAGATGTTCACCACCGGTTTTTCGATGGATTCGGAAACCCTGGCCGAGCCCGAAAACGGTGTCACGTCCAAGTGGTTGCTGAGTCAGTCCAAACGCCTCAATGCCGTGGTGACCGGCAGCGTGATCATTCGCGCCGCCGACGGCAGCCATCGCAATCGCCTGCTGTGGGCGCGGCCTGATGGTGAGCTGCTGCATTACGACAAGCGCCATCTTTTCCGCATGGCGGGGGAGCATGAGCACTACAGCCCTGGCGAGCGTCAGGTGCAGTTCGAGCTCAAGGGCTGGCGGATTCGCCCGCTGATCTGCTACGACCTGCGTTTCCCGGTGTGGAGCCGAGGCGCACAGGACACCGATCTGCTGCTCTACACCGCCAACTGGCCCGGGGCCCGTCGTCAGCACTGGAACCGCTTGTTGCCTGCCCGGGCCATCGAAAACCTCTGCTACGTAGCGGCGGTCAATCGTATGGGCGTTGACGGCAAGGGCGCTGCCTATACCGGCGACAGTCAGGTGCTGGATTTTCAGGGCGAAAGCCTGCTGAACATCGGCGAGGCCGATGGCGTATTCCACGTTAGTCTGTCTGCCGAAAGCCTTGCGGCGTACCGGCAGAAATTCCCGGCATATCTCGACGCTGATACATTCGAGATACACTAAAGTCATAGAGTTGGTGGGGTGTGCGGTCGATAGCGTGGGAACCTAAACAGGAGATCCGCCATGACCAGCATCAGCACATCCTCCCTCAGCTCCTACTCCAGCGCCTTCACGGTCGCGATCAAGAAAGACACCACAGCCACCAGCGCCGACAGCGATGGTTCGACCACCAGCGCAACCGACGCCACCTCGGCGACTTCGGAAAAGACCGCAACCGGTGGCGCGAGTGGTGCCGGCGGCGCAGGTGGCAGCTCCAGCGCCTCCAGCGAAAGCGAGCAGGCCATCGAGAAGCTCGAAGAGCAGATCAAGGAAACCCAGAAGCAGCTGCAAGAGCAGGAGCAGCAGCTGGCTGCGGCTCAAGCGGGCGGCGGCTCGGACGAAGAAAAAGCCCAGCGCGCCATGGCCATTCAGGGTCAGATCTCGACCACTACCGCGACCCTGTCCACGCAGGAAGCCGCACTGGCGCAGCTGCAGAAGTCCGGCAGCATCAACACCACCGCCTGATCCCCTGATCATGCAAATACGCTCCATGGCCATTGCCGTGGGGCGTTTTCGTGGGTGCAGCATAATGAACTTCAGTTCTTTGTAAGCCGGCCGATACAAAGGCACTAACAAGGAGTTCATCATGACCACTATCAATACGAGTTCGTTGAGTGCTTACTCCAGCGTCTTCACGACGGCTGTCAGAAATGACGAATCCACCAAGAGCGACGCGACCAGCGTCGACGTCAATTTGCGCGGCAATGTCTACCAGACGCCCACCGCAGCCGGGTCGGGCAAAGCCGAGGAGGGCGGCACTCCGCGCGAACAGATGATCAAGCAACTGCAGGAGCAGATCAAACAGGTCCAGAAAATGCTCCAGCAACAACAGCAACAACTGTCCCAGGCCCAGAGCAGCAAGGCGCCGGAGCAGGAGAAAGCTCAGCAGGTCGCGGCCATCTCCCAACAGATCGCAGGCACTTCGGCGCAACTGATCGCGCTGCAGGCCTCGTTGCTCGAATTGATGAAAGGCAACGTCAATACCACTGCCTGATTGATCGCAGCCCAACGAAAAGGCCCTGAAGCTTTCACTTCAGGGCCTTTTTTTGTCTACCGCAGGGTCTCGTGCGTTATGCGGCTTTAGCGGCCGTCTCAGCCTGAATCAGACCGCGATTTAGTGCGCTGAACAGGGCCTTGAAGCTGGCGGTGGTGATGTTTTCATCGATACCCACGCCATGCACCGCACGATCGCCATTCACGCGCAGCTCGATGTAGGCAGCGGCCTTGGCCGTGGTGCCAGCGCCGATGGCGTGCTCGTTGTAGTCCATGATTTCTGCCTTGACCGGCAGGCCAGCGACCAGGGCTTCCAGCGCGCCATTGCCACGGCCTTTCCAGTGCAGGTTGCTCTCGCCGTCGCCCTTGCCGGTGACTTCGACTTCCACGGCGCTGTGGCCGTTTTCTTCCTGCAGGCGATGACTGACCAGCGCGTACGGCTTGTTGGCTTGCAGGTATTCGTTCTTGAACAGCGAGTAGATCTGCTGCGCGGTCATTTCCAGGCCCAGACGGTCGGTTTCGCCCTGGACCACCTGGCTGAACTCGATCTGCATGCGGCGTGGCAGGGAGATGCCGTATTCCTGTTCCAGCAGGTAGGTGATGCCGCCTTTGCCGGACTGGCTGTTCACACGAATCACCGCTTCGTAGCTGCGGCCGATGTC
Organism: uncultured Pseudomonas sp.; assembly: GCA_963528485.1. GTDB lineage: Bacteria > Pseudomonadota > Gammaproteobacteria > Pseudomonadales > Pseudomonadaceae > Aquipseudomonas. Next base: position 3,508 of record CAURWS010000052.1, read on the forward strand.
TGCCGGGTCGATCGGCAGATACGGCACTTCCCACAGCGCGTCTTCTTTCTGCTGGGTGAAGCCCTTGCGGATGGCGTCTTGGTGCGAGCCAGAGAACGCGGTATGAACCAGGTCGCCGACGTACGGGTGTCGTGGGTGAACCGGGATCTGGTTGCACTCTTCGACGACCTTGCGCACGCCGTCGATGTCGGAAAAGTCCAGCTGCGGGTTCAGACCCTGGGTGTACATGTTCAGCGCAACAGTCACCAGATCGACGTTACCGGTGCGCTCGCCGTTGCCGAACAGGCAACCTTCGACGCGGTCGGCACCGGCCATCAGGCCCAGTTCGGTGGCGGCAACGCCTGTGCCACGGTCGTTGTGGGTGTGCAGGCTGATGATCACGCTGTCGCGACGGTTGATGTTGCGGCAGAACCACTCGATCTGGTCGGCGTAGATGTTCGGGGTGGCGACTTCAACGGTGGCCGGCAGGTTGAGGATCACCTTGTTCTGCGGCGTGGCGTTCCACACTTCAACCACGGCATCACAGACTTCCTTGGCGAAATCCAGCTCAGTGGCGCTGAAAGTCTCAGGCGAGTACTCGAACTGCCATTGGGTTTCCGGCTGCAGGGCGGCGTATTTGACGAACAGCTTGGCAGCGTTGACCGCGATGGCCTTGATGCCGTCCTTGTCCTGGTTGAAGACGATGCGGCGGAAGGACGGCGAGGTCGCGTTGTACAGGTGAACGATGGCCTTCTTGGCGCCGCGCAGGGATTCGAAGGTGCGCGCGATCAGGTCTTCACGGCCCTGGGTCAGCACCTGAATGGTGGTGTCGTCCGGGATGTGACCGTCTTCGATCAGGGTGCGCACGAAGTCGAAGTCGGTTTGCGACGCTGCCGGGAAAGAGGCTTCGATTTCCTTCACGCCCACTTGCACGAGGGTTTTCCAGAAACGCAGTTTCTTGACCGAATCCATAGGCTCGATCAGCGATTGGTTACCGTCGCGCAGGTCGGAGCTGCACCAGATCGGCACTTCGGTAATGGTCTTGGAAGGCCAGGTGCGATCAGGCAGGTCGATGACGGGAAACGCGCGGTACTTCTTCGAGGGATCTTTGAGCATGGTCATGTGAATAATCCTTGATGTACGCAGGGCCGAGAGAAGGCGGCCAGCCGGTTGTTACGAAAATGCAGCACAGGTATTGCGTCGAGGCACCGCGATTCAACCTGGCAGTCGTGCACTGACGAGGCTGAGGCAGCGATGTTGACGCAGCAGGATGAGGGTTTGAGAGGTTTTCATGTGCTCAACCGTACCCAATGGGGTGAAAGCTGGCAAGCAGTTGGAAAAAATTGGGAGGAAATGTTGAAAATTTAGCTTTGAAAGGATCTTCTGGCGTCTTGTGGAGCTATTCCAAGATTTTATTGCTGGGCATATTTAGTCCGCGCAACTCAACCTCTGTAGGAGTGAGCTTGCTCGCGATTGCGGTCCTTCGGTGACATTAGTATTCACTGACCCGACGCTATCGCGAGCAAGCTCACTCCTACCGGTTCGATGTTACGGCTGGAACGCGTTGATGAAAATCGCCGGATCCACCCGCGCGTCATTCAAGCTGACGTTCCAGTGCATATGCGGCCCGGTCGCCCGACCGGTCGAGCCCACGCGCCCCACCACGCCGCCACGGGGCACGGCGTCGCCGACTTTCACGTCGATCTTCGACATGTGGCAGAACATGCTGATGAAGCCCTGACCGTGGTCGACGAACACCGTGTTGCCATTGAAGAAGTAATTGCCGATCAGGATGACCTTGCCCGCTGCAGGCGACTTGATCGGTGTGCCCGCCGGCACCGCGAAGTCCAGGCCCGCGTGAGGGTTGCGCTCTTCGCCATTGAAGAAGCGACGCACGCCAAACTTGCTCGACAGCGGCCCGTCCACGGGCTTGTCCAGCAGCAGGTTGCTCGGCGTCACCGGGCTGAAGGTGCGATAGGCGCGGACCTGCACGTCCAGTTCCTGCTCGATGCGTTTGAGGTCATCCGGGTAGGGATTGACCTGACGCTGATTCTTCAGGGTGATGTGCTGCTCAGGGTATTTCTTGCTGCCCACCGTGAACGACAGGTTGCGACCGCCGCTGCTCACCTGCTGCGACGTGCCGGGCTTGATCGTCAGCGGAATGCCGACGATGGCCTGCCAGCGCGCATCCTGATCCTTGACCACCAGCACCGGTTTGCCTTGCCACGTGGCTTTGGGTGCTTGAGCGGCGGGGCCCAGGTCCACCACGGCGACCCCGCCGGGGACCGGCTTGTTGAGCAAGCGGGAGAGGTAGCTGTCGGCGTGGGCCGGAAGGGCCAGGCACATGGCCAGCGCGGCGCCAGCCAGGGAGCGAGAGATAAAAGGCAGCATCGATCAATCCAGAAGAGAAAGGGTGACAGGCGTCAGGTGGTTGTCTTCGACGCGCACCTGCAGTTCGCCCTCGGCCAGTTTTGCCGTGAGGCGCTGGCCGGTTTTAGTCTGTTCAGCGGTGCGAATCGCTCTGCCGCGCTCGTCCAGCAAGATGCTGTAACCGCGCGCGAGGGTCGCAAGGGGGCTGACCACGTTGAGCGTTTGCACCTGATTCTGCAATTGCAGGCGTCGGGTCTTGAGGTTCTCTTTGATCGCACGGGGCAGGCGCTCGGCCAGCACATCCAGACGCTGCTTGAGAAACGCCAGCGTGCGACCGGGATGTTGCGCTGCCAGCCGACTTTGCAGATGGCTCATGCGCACTTGGCGTTTGTGCAGCAACTGTTCGAAGGCGCGGCGCAGGCGCATGTCCAGATCGTCCAGACGTTGCGCGCGCTGGCGCAGACGTTCACCCGGATGCCGCAAACGGCGGGAGATGCCGTCCAGGCGCAGCTGGTCGCGCATCAGCCGGTCGCGCATGCGCGTAACCAGTCGGCGTTGCAGGTTTTCGACGCGGCGGTGCAGGTCGCTGGAGTCCGGGGCCAGCAATTCGGCAGCAGCGGAGGGCGTGGGGGCGCGCACGTCGGCGACGAAGTCACTGATGGACACATCGGTTTCATGACCGACCGCGCTGACGATGGGCGTCACGCAGGCATCGATGGCGCGGGCCACGGCTTCTTCGTTGAAGCACCAGAGGTCTTCCAGCGAGCCGCCGCCACGGGCCAGGATCAGCGCGTCGAAGCCCCGCGAGTCCGCCAGTTTCAGCGCGCGCACGATCTGGTTGATCGCCTCGCGGCCTTGCACGGCAGTGGGGATCAGCGTCAGTTCGACCTGTGGCGCACGACGGCGGAACACGCTGATGATGTCGCGAATCACTGCGCCAGTGGGCGAGCTGACAATGCCGATGCGCTGCGGATGCAAGGGCAGGGCGACCTTGCGCTCGGCGCTGAACAGGCCTTCGGCGTTGAGCTTTTCTTTCAGTGCATCGAAGGCCAGACGCAACGCGCCGTCTCCGGCAGGTTCCACCGTGTCGAGGATCAGCTGATAATCGCCACGACCCTCGAACAGCGAAACCTTGCCTCGCACCTTGACTGCCAGACCGTCTTTGAGCGCCTGCCTGACCCGCGCAGCATTGCTGCGAAAGAGCGCGCAACGCACCTGGGCGCCGCTGTCCTTCAGGGTGAAGTAGACATGGCCGGACGCCGGGCGCGACAGATTGGAAATCTCCCCCTCGACCCAGATGTTCGAGAACACATCTTCCAGCAGCACGCGCGCACGGCCGTTGAGCTGGCTGACAGTGAGGACTTCCCGGTCAAGGCCGAGTCTTGCGAAGGGGTCTTTGATCATGGCGGGCATGATAAGGGCATTGGGGGGCACGCCACCACCGTTGTAGGCGCTCCTACAGTATTCTCCACTCCTATAAGAATCCAAGGAGGACACAATGCTCACCAGCCTCGCCGCGTTGTCGGGTGTTTTCGATCAGTTGGGTCTGACCCCGCTGGACTGGTTGTTCATCGAAGGTGGTGTGATCGCCGCCTATCTGGTCTTCGCCATCGCAGGCTTCGGCACCGCGCTTGTGGCAGGCCCAGTCCTGATCCACTTCATGCCGCTGTCGCGCATCATCCCGTTGCTGGTGATGCTGGATTTCCTCGCCGCTTTCAGTCATCTGCTGCCTTCGCGGCAATCGGTGGTGCGCGCCGAGCTGTTGCGCATGGTGCCGTGCATGGCGGTGGGTTGTACCCTGGGCGTGCTGTTTCTGCTCAACCTGAAATCCGATGTCCTTCTATTAATGATGGGCTTGTTCCTGATCGGCTATTCCATCTACAGCCTGGCGGTGAAAGTGCGCCCGACGCAGTTGTCTGCCGGATGGTCGATCCCGATGGGCACCATGGGCGGGCTGTTCGGCGCCTTGTTTGGCAGCGGCGGCTTTCTCTATGCGATCTACCTCAACGGTCGGTTGACCGACAAGACCCAGGCCCGCGCCACGCAGAACGCGCTGATCAGTTGCAGCACCATCGTGCGCCTGAGTCTGTTCGTGATCACCGGGGTGTATGCGCAGGTGTCGCTGCTGGTCATGGCCGTGTGCCTGTTGCCCGCGATGCTGGTGGGGTCGTGGATCGGTCGGCGTTTGGTGATGCGCCTGTCGCGGGAGATGTTCGTGCGGCTGGTGACCTGGATGGTGCTGATCAGCGGCATCACGCTGATCGGTCGCTACCTCGCGGGTTGACGGTCCAAGGGGCTGACGGCTCTACTTGACGTCATCGGCGGTAGCATTAAGCTGCCGCCCCCCCGATCACGCGTCAGGCAGGCCCGTCATGAACACCCAGAGCATCATCGTCCCGCAAATCTCCAGCTTTCCCGCCCATGAGGCGAAGGCGCGGGCGATCCTGCGCTGGCTGGTGAAGCTCGACGTCGTCGAAGAGTCGCTGACCACCTGCGGACGCAGCTTCAATCGCATGGCCTACGCGATTGCCCCCGGTGCGCGGCGTTTCGTCGAGAATCCTGATGCCTTGCCGTATGGCCAGCCGGTCAACGGTCTGGAAATCGTGCTCAAGCGTTGCATCTATACGCCTCAGGTAGGCTTCATGGAGGAGGCTGGTTGCCCCGAGTGCCGGCGCGAAATCGGCGAAGCGCTGTTCGACAGCCTGGAGGAGTGGATGCCCAGGCACACCGACAACTTCATCTGCCCCGAATGCCGCTTCGAAGACGACATCAACGGCTTTCTGTTCCTTGACCCGTGCGGGTTTTCCAACCTGGGATTCATCTTCAATAACTGGCTGGACGCAGGTTTCAAGGCGAGCTTTCTGGAAGAGTTCGCCGAACGTCTGGATCGTCCGGTGTCCTTCGTCAAAGTCCGGCTATAAACGCAGCTCTGCTCGATAGAGCGCCTCGATCAAGTTGATTATCAAATAGGCTGATCTTTACATTGAGCAAGGGCAGGTGTCTGGGTATAATGGCGCGCTTCCATTTTCCCGCTCGGGAGCCCAGCGATGCTGCGTATCAGCCAAGAAGCCCTTACATTCGACGACATTCTCCTTGTGCCCGGTTATTCCGAGGTGCTTCCCAACGAAGTCAGTCTGAAAACCCGATTGACCCGTGGCATCGAACTGAACATCCCCCTCGTTTCCGCCGCTATGGACACCGTGACTGAAGCCCGTCTGGCCATCGCCATGGCTCAGGAAGGCGGCATCGGCATCATCCACAAGAACATGACCGTCGAGCAGCAAGCTGCCGAAGTGCGCAAGGTCAAGAAGTTCGAAGCGGGTGTGGTGAAGGACCCAATCACCATCGAGGCGGATGCAACGGTTCGTGACCTGTTCGAACTGACCCGCCTGCACAACATCTCCGGCGTACCGGTCCTGCATGACGGCGAACTCGTCGGCATCGTGACCTCCCGCGACGTGCGTTTCGAAAACCGTCTGGACGTGCCTGTCCGCGAAGTGATGACGCCCAAAGAGCGTCTGGTCACCGTCCGCGAAGGCGCGAACAAGAACGAAGTCCGCGAGCTGCTGCACAAGCACCGCCTGGAAAAAGTCCTGATCGTCGACGACAAGTTCGCGCTCAAGGGCATGATGACCGTCAAGGACATCGAAAAGGCCAAGGCTTACCCACTGGCGAGCAAGGACGATCAAGGTCGTCTGCGCGTCGGCGCTGCGGTCGGCACCGGTAAAGACACCGGCGAGCGCGTGACCGCTCTGGTCGCTGCCGGCGTTGACGTCATCGTCGTCGACACCGCCCACGGCCACTCCAAAGGCGTGATCGACCGCGTTCGCTGGGTCAAGCAGAACTTCCCTGATGTTCAGGTCATCGGCGGCAACATCGCCACTGGCGCAGCGGCTCGCGCGCTGGTCGAAGCCGGCGCTGACGGCGTCAAGGTCGGTATCGGCCCAGGCTCGATCTGCACCACCCGTATCGTCGCCGGTGTCGGCGTGCCGCAAATCAGCGCCGTTGCCAACGTGGCCGCTGCGCTGGAAGGCACCGACGTTCCTCTGATCGCCGACGGCGGCATCCGTTTCTCCGGTGACCTGTCCAAGGCCATCGTGGCCGGCGCCTCGTGCGTGATGATGGGTTCGATGTTCGCCGGTACCGAAGAGGCTCCGGGCGAAATCGAGCTGTTCCAGGGCCGTTCGTACAAAGCCTACCGCGGCATGGGTTCGCTGGGTGCGATGTCCCAGGCGCAAGGTTCGTCCGACCGTTACTTCCAGGATTCGTCCGCAGGTGCCGAGAAGCTGGTGCCCGAAGGCATCGAAGGCCGCGTGGCCTATAAAGGTTCGCTGGCGGCCATCATCCATCAGTTGATGGGCGGTCTGCGTTCTTCCATGGGCTACACCGGCAGCGCCGACATTCAGGAAATGCGTACCAAGCCTGAATTCGTCCGCATCACCGGTGCCGGCATGGCTGAATCCCACGTCCACGACGTGCAGATCACCAAGGAAGCGCCGAACTATCGGGTCGGCTAACGCCTCCCAGCGGCAAGGTACAAGCTCCAAGCTGCAAGCTGATCGTAGTGCCAGCACCTCATTGGGTCTGGCACTACGCAGTTGTAGCCTTCCAATATCTTGCGGCTTGAAGCTTCTGGCTTGAAGCTGCGTCAGCAGAGTGTTCTCATGGCCCTCGACATTCACGCCCACCGCATCCTGATTCTGGACTTCGGTTCCCAATACACCCAACTGATCGCCCGTCGCGTGCGTGAAATCGGTGTGTACTGCGAGCTGCACCCTTTCGACATGGACGACGAAGCGATTCGCGAATTCGCGCCAAAAGGCGTCATCCTCGCCGGTGGCCCCGAGTCCGTGCACGTTGCCGACAGCCCGCGCTGCCCTCAGGCGGTGTTTGATCTGGGCGTTCCGGTTTTCGGTATCTGCTACGGCATGCAAACCATGGCCGAACAGCTGGGCGGCAAGGTCGAAGGTTCCGAGCTACGTGAATTCGGTTACGCCCGTGTCGATGTCGTCGGCAAGAGCCGCCTGCTCGACGGCATCGAAGACCATGTCGACGCCGACGGCCTGCTGGGTCTCGATGTCTGGATGAGCCACGGTGACAAGGTCACCAAGCTGCCTTCCGAATTCCACATCCTGGCCAGCACCCCGAGCTGCCCGATCGCCGGCATGGCCGACGACGCTCGCGGCTACTACGGTGTGCAGTTCCACCCGGAAGTAACCCACACCAAACAGGGCGGTCGCATCCTGTCGCGCTTCATCCTCGACATCTGCGGCTGTGAAGCCCTGTGGACCCCGTCGAAGATCGCTGAAGACGCCATCGCCCAGGTTCGCGCTCAGGTCGGTACCGACAACGTGCTGCTGGGTCTGTCCGGCGGCGTCGACTCCTCCGTGGTCGCAGCCCTGCTGCACAAGGCCATCGGCGACCAGCTGACCTGCGTGTTCGTCGACAACGGCCTGCTGCGCCTGCACGAAGGCGAGCAAGTGATGGCCATGTTCGCCGAGAACATGGGCGTCAAGGTGATCCGCGCCAACGCCGAGGACCAGTTCCTCAACAACCTGGCCGGCGAGGCCGACCCTGAGAAGAAGCGCAAGATCATCGGCCGTACCTTCATCGACGTGTTCGATGCCGAGTCGAGCAAGCTGCACAACATCAAGTACCTGGCACAGGGCACCATCTACCCTGACGTGATCGAGTCCGCTGGCGCCAAGAGCGGCAAGGCTCACGTGATCAAGTCGCACCACAACGTGGGTGGCCTGCCGGAAGAAATGAACCTGAAACTGGTCGAACCACTGCGCGAACTGTTCAAGGATGAAGTTCGTCGTCTGGGTCTGGAACTGGGCCTGCCGTACGACATGGTCTACCGTCACCCATTCCCGGGCCCGGGCCTGGGCGTGCGCATCCTCGGTGAAGTGAAGAAGGAATACGCCGACCTGCTGCGTCGCGCCGATCACATCTTCATTGAAGAGCTGCGAAAGGCCGACTGGTACCACAAAGTCAGCCAGGCGTTCGTGG
>CAURWS010000053.1:0-11786 GCA_963528485.1 uncultured Pseudomonas sp.
CTCTTCACGCAGACGCCTGGCCATACCACCGGTATTGCGCTCGGGGTTGACCAACGTGTCGTCCCTGGCGGCCATCAACAACGCGGGGGGCGATGCGGCGCTGACGTGGTTGATCGGTTGGGAGTCCGGTGGAGAATTCGGAAAGAAGAACACCGGCTTCACCTCTGGGTTCTCGATGGGCAGAAAGTCATAAGGCCCGGCCAGGCCGATCCAGCCGCGGATCATCGACGGCTTCATGTTCACCGCCGTCAGCCACTTGGGGTCGAGGGCCAGCATGGCTGCGTTGTAGCCACCCGCGCTGTGGCCCATCACATAAAGACGCTGCGGGTCACCGCCGTACTGGCGGATGTGCTCGCGGGTCCAGCCCACTGCCCGGGCGCTGTCATCGAGAAAACCCTGGTAGTGCACCTGTGGATAAAGCCGATAATCGGCCAGCACAGCGACGATGCCCCGTGACGCCAGCGCTTCGCCGACGAAGCTGTAATCGCTGCGTGAGCCGCTGTTCCAGCTGCCGCCATAAAAGAACACCACCACTGGCGCATCGGACGCGGCATTGACCGGCGTGTAGACATCCAGCCGGTTGCGCGGATCGCTGCCGTAGCTCAGGTCTGCTGTCTTGTTGAACGTGTCACCGGGCGTGAAGGCGTTGAGCACCTTCAAGGGCGAACAGCCGAGCAACAGGCCCAACAGCCCGCCGACAACGAGTACGCGTATCGCAATCCTGATCATGGTTCGTTCTCTGAGCCGGTCTGGTTTTAAGACTGCGGGCCACGTCGCTAATTCAGGAGGTTTTCGTCGCGCCTTCGCGTTCGGCCCCCTCGATGGAGGACAACATGATGCGCAACCCGCTCAACGAAAGGGTGTTGGCGTCGATGGTGACCTCACTGCTGCCGACCCTGAAATGCATTTCGTTGTGCTGCGCCATGCGTACGATGAACTGATCGTCGACCGAAAACTGCTGCGACTCGTCGAGGAACATCGCTTTGTCGATGCGAGTGGTAATGACCCGACGCGGCACCGGAACGCAATCGGCGTGGGCGCGTGGATTGATGTCCGGGTCCCACAGCCGATCACTGATGTAGGGCCGACCCGGATCGCCATCGCGAAAGCTCACGACCACCTCCATGCCACCCCACCACGGCTGATGCCCTTGGGTCAGGGCGAGATCCACGGGGATCCGGCAATCGTTGAAACGCGCGCCGTCGCCCTGATTGCTCCAGTCGAAACGCACCTTCAGGCGCCCGTCGCTGTCCGGCTTGACGGGTTCGAACAAGCCGCCCACCACGCACGCGCGCTGCATGCACATGCGGGGGGCCGGTGGGGCAACCGCAGGCTTGGCGTTGTGCAGATCAGGCTCCTGCACAGAGCTCGACATCGGCTCGTCTGGCGGGTTGTCGGTGAAGACCACCACGTGACGATTGCGCGAGTGCAGGAAGTAATAGTGCATGCCCTCCTCCTCACACAGGCGTTGCACCAGTTGTAGATCGCTCTCGCAGTATTGCGCGCAGTAATCACGCTCCAGACAGGGCTGCTTGCGCTGCCAGAGATAGCCGCCGCCGTCGATGCCGTGCTCGCCGAGCACCTGGGTGATGATCTGCTCGGCATCGAGGCCCTGAAAAATCCTCTGGTTATGCCGGTAGGCCATCAGCCCCAACCGCGGCCCCAGCGTGACCCGGTAACGGCAGGGCCCGGCGAGCAGCAGGTTGCTCGACAGCGATTCGGTGGTGCTGCGAACGATGCTCTGAATGTGTCCGTGAATACCGGACGCGGCCCCGCCGGCATGCAGATACGCGGCGCTGAACAACAGCTCATGGGCGTCCAGTGCGCCGGTCGGGTGGATGATATCGAGCGTGAAGACGTAGGGCTGACTGGCCGGCTCACTGCTCTCGCAGGCCAGGACATCGAACGAATATCTGGGGCGACTGACCTCCAGTCGCAGAGGCATGGCGTGGGCGAGCGGTTGCATGGTGCGGAAACCTCGGCAGGCAGATTCTGGCGGCCGGGATTCTGGAACAGAACATCCGTGAAGTAGAGGGGGTAAACGCAGAACAGGAAATGGCCTACAGCCCTGGACAGAAACCCGGCGCGAATCTGTAGGAGCCATAAAAAACGGGCCCCGTAAGGCCCGTTCATTGACAGCGCTTGATCAATCACGACGACAAATACGAAGACCGCGTCAAACCCAGACGCAGAGCGTCCAGGTACTGCGTGCGCTCACGCGAAGAGATGCGTGCGCTGGCCACTTTGTCGCGGTAGTGGGTCATCAGCTCTTCCGGCGACAGGTGCACGTAACGCAGCATGTCTTCGATGGTGTCGTGGGTTTCGATACCGGCGGAGTACGCGCTGCCATCCTGATTCTGGTAGATGTTCACCGAGTCGGTGTCACCGAACAGGTTGTGCATGTCACCCAGGATTTCCTGGTAGGCACCGACCAGGAAAACACCCAGCAGGTAGTCTTCGCCTTCATTGAGGCCATGAACCGGCAGGCTGGTCTCGATGCTCTGCTCGTCGACGTACTGGTTGATCTTGCCATCTGAGTCGCAGGTCAGATCCTGCAGCACGGCGCGACGGTTTGGCTCTTCATCCAGACGATGCAGCGGGATGATCGGCAGTACCTGATCGATCGCCCAGGTGTCCGGCAGGCTCTGGAACACCGAGAAGTTGCAGATGTACTTGTCGGCCAGCTTGTCATTGAGCTCGTCCAGCACCTGACGGTGCGAACGCTGACGGGCCTTGAGCGAGTTGTGCAGGCGACGGCAGACCGCGAAGTAGCACTGCTCGCCCAGGGCTTTCTGGGCCAGGGTGATCTTGCCGTCGGAGTACTGGGAAGCGATGTCGCTCATGTAGTGCGTGGCGCGCCAGTAAGTCTCAGTGACCATCTCGATGTCGGTCGGGCCCAGCAGGTCGATCAGCCACTGCAGGGTTTCCGGCAGGCTCTCCTTGTCTTCGATCACCGGCACTTCGTCGTTGTGACGCTCGACGTCCGTGACCTGGATCACCAGCATGGCGTGGTGCGCGGTCAGCGAGCGGCCGCTTTCCGAGAAGATGTGCGGATGCGGCAGGCCCTGCGCGTCGCAGAATTCCTTGAGCATGCCGACCACGACACCGGCGTAATCGTCCATGTCGTAATTGATCGAACTGGCGTTGCGCGAATGGGTGCCGTCGTAGTCAACGCCCAGACCGCCGCCGACGTCGATGTGATCCACCGGCAGGCCCAGGTTGCGCAGTTCGCCGTAGTAACGAATCGCTTCCTTGAAGCCGTGCTGGTAGTCGGCCAGGTTGGCGATCTGCGAACCCATGTGGAAGTGCAGCAGGCGAATGCCCTGATCCAGGCCTGCCTTGGTGAAGCGCTCGACCACCGACAGCAACTGCGCCGCCGACAGACCGAACTTGGACTTCTCGCCCCCGGTGTCGGCCCATTTGCTCGACGCCAGCGACGACAGACGCACGCGCAGACCCACTTGCGGCGCGACCTTTAGCTCAGCGGCTTCTTCGATGACCAGTTCGACTTCGGATTCTTTCTCGATGACGATGAAGACGTTGTGGCCCAGCTTCTGGCCCATCAGCGCCAGACGAATGAATTCGCGGTCTTTGTAACCGTTGCAAACGATGGTGCCGCCTTTTGGCGCCAGCGCCAGCACGGCCATCAGCTCAGGCTTGGAGCCGGCTTCAAGGCCGATGGAGACGTTTTGCGTGGCGATGATGTTTTCCACCACCGCTTCCTGCTGGTTGACCTTGATCGGGTACAGCGCGGTGTATTTGCTCTGGTATTCCAGGCGCGCGATGTTCTCGTCGAACGCACCGGTCAGCTGACGCACGCGGTCTTGCAGAATGTCGGGGAAACGCACCAGCAATGGCAGGGACAAACCGCTCTTGCGCAGCGCATCGACCTGTTCGTAAAGGTCGATGGGCGAACTGCCCGGCCCATTAGGGCGAACTTCAACACGGCCGGCTTCGTTGATTGCAAAATAACCAGCCCCCCAATGGCGAATCCCATAGACACTGCGGCTGTCCGCCACGGTCCATTGGCTGCCATCGTCTTTGCGTGTGCGTCGTACGGACATCGAAGTCCCCTATATAGAAGTCATAAAGCCCCGGCCTCACCGGCTGGGCGCAGTGTATAGAGTGGAAATGACGGTTTGGCGCCAGCCCGCATGCCCTGTCACATGGCTCTGTAGACCCATGACACGGAGCAGAGTTTGTTTTGAACAACAGGCGTTCGACCGACAGCGAAACCAGAGGCGATTCGACGGGACGGTTCAGCCGCCCGACTTTTCCGCCTTGAAGCCCTGTTTGACCAGTTCCGCCAGCAGCGTCTCGACGTGATCGCCCTGAATCTCGATCACGCCATCCTTGAGCGCACCACCGGTTCCGCAACGTCGTTTGAGCGTGGTCGCCAGTTCCTTGAGTGCATCTTCAGGCAATGGCACGCCGGTGATGGTGGTGACCGTCTTGCCGCCACGGCCTTTGCTTTCGCGGCGCACGCGGGCGATGCCATCACCTTCGGGGATCACGGATTTCTTGCAGATGCAGGCGTCGACAGGCTGGCGGCAGTCGGGACAGTGCCGTCCGGCGTCGGTGGAAAACACCAGGCCACCGAGGGCGGCGAAGGATGCGGCTTTTTTGGCCACTGGCAATCCTCTTCTTGAGGACCAAAGTCTGGTCGGGCAGACGGGTATGAACCTGCTCTGCGGAGCCGACCGCGAAGCCCCACTCAGGCAGGGGCAGCGCAACCGGACCGTGAAGACAGTCCGGCGTGAAAAGGCGCGCAGTGTAACGGCAAAAAGCGTCGCTGCTAAGTGCAAATATGCGCCAATTTACGGGACTTTTGCGACGTTGCCCAAATAGCGCTTCAGTGCGGCCAGAGAGTCCGGGCAATAAGGCTTTTCGACGGTTTCGCGCAGCACCTGATCGATGCCGATGAAACGCGCTTCAAGCACCTCTTCAGGCTGCAGTTTCAACGGCCCGTCCCAGACCGCCGAGAACACCGCGCACCACAAGCGGTTATCCGGCTGATCGAAGAAAAACTGCTCATGGGCGGTCAGTTCGACGCCGCTCACGCCCAGTTCTTCTTCCAGCTCACGGGCCGCCGACAACGCATAGCTTTCGTCGGCCTGGACCATGCCGCCCGCCGCGACGTCCCAATAGCCGGGATAGATCGCCTTGCTCAGGGTGCGACGATGCACGCACAACTCGGCGGCTGAGTTGAACAGCAATATATAAGTGCCACGCCCGATCAACCCTCGCTCGCGCAGCTCGGCGCGGGGCAATGCGCCGAGCAATTGATCGTGACGATCGACCCAGGCGATCAGCTCGGCGTCAGAAGCCGCGCGATGCGCGACTTCGTTTTCAGAGACCGGCACCGATCAGCCCTGCGACAACAGCTGGCGCAGGTCGATGACGGCTGCGTTGGCGCGGGACAGGTAGTTGGCCATGACCAGCGAGTGGTTGGCGAACACGCCGAACGGGCTGCCGTTGAGAATCACCGGGCTCCACATCGGCTCTTGCGAGGCCTCCAGCTCACGAATGATCTGACGCACGCTCACCGTGGCGTTCTTCTTGGCCAGCACGTCGGCGAAGTCGACTTCGATGGCGCGCAGCAGGTGGGACAGCGCCCAGGCTTGACCACGCGCTTCATAGAACACGTTGTCGATTTGCATCCACGGCGTCTCGACGATCTCTTCGTCGACCTGCGGCACTTCGCCCGGTTTCACGGAAATCGTGGCCTGGGATTCCGTCTTCAGGCTGGTGTTGAGCTTGACGCGGCCAACGCTGGCCGACAGACGCTGCGACAGCGACCCCAGTCGCGTGCCCACATCACCCAACCAGTTGTTGAGGTTGTCAGCGCGGGTATAGAACAGGGCGTTTTTCTGGTTCGGATCGGACAGACGCGCCTGATAACGGCTCAGTGCCGAGATGCCATCGCGGTACTGGGATTCACTCGACGGCAAAATCCAGCTGCGATTGTCGAAGTTGAACAGCGGCTCGGCGCGAGCCAGATCGCTGTCTTCAGCCGACTGCGACTGCGAACGGGCGAAGTCCTTGCGCAATGCGCGAGTCAGGTCGCGCACCTGAACCAGCACGCCGTATTCCCAGCTCGGCATGTTGTCCAGCCACAGGCCTGGCGGGAAGCGATCGTTGGAAATGTAGCCGCCGGGCTTGTCGAGCAGCGTCGACACAACGGTCTTGAGGGTTTCGACGGTGGTGTAGCCAATCACCATCTGCTTGCCTTCGCGCTCGGCGGCCGCCTGAGCGTTTTGCTGGACCGGAAACATCGCAGGCTCGCTGCTCCACCAGATGCCGAGCGCAACGGTGATCACCAGGTAGATCCCCACCACCGCACCCACCGCACGGCTGAAGAACAGGCCACCCCAATAACCGCGGGGTGCCTTGCCCGTCGGCTTGTCTTCAACACGCTCACCTGCGCCCGAAGGTTCCGAGCGTTTCTTCCAATCCAGCATGGCCTTGTCCTTTCAATCACGGAATTCAGAGCTTCTGACCGCAACCTTACAGCAAGGTGCGCTCGTCAGGAACGCAGGTGATGGTCCATTTGCGTAATCGGCAGGCCTGTCGACGTCATGCTCCGGGTGAATAGGGATGTGCACGCTGTAGCAGCTTCCTCCCATCGGGTATCGCCTGATGCGACGAGGCAATCCATTGGTCGCTTTTCTGGCAGAGCGGAGACGCAAATGGTTCGAAAAGATGGAAATTTGACGTGGAAAACCACGAAAAAATGACAACAAAATGACTTGTGGCGCACTTGCGCAAGAAAAGTAGTGCTAGCATAGCGCCAGCATTTATATCGGGGTTTCCCCTATAAGTAGTCAGGACATGACCGAAGCAGAAGATCCGAGCCGCGACCGCCTCAAGCACCATTTCGCTCAACGCGTCATTCATCAGGCACGTCAGATTCTTGAGGTCTGGCAACGCCTGCAGCAAAGCGAATGGACGGCGGCGGATCTTGCCGAACTCAGCGACGCCAACCAGCGTCTGCTGCGATTCGCCGAGCGCTTCGAGCAGGCCGAACACGCTGAGCTTGCGCGCGGCATCAGTCATTCCCTGTTGCAAGTGGAGGCCAATCGCGGTCGTCTCAGCAGCGCCCTGATCACCGATCTCAATCGCTTGATGCAGCGCCTGTCGCGCACCGGTTTGCGTCATGGCGACAAGCTGGAACACACCTCCCTGCCCCCTTTGCGCAAACCCGTGTACGTGATGTTGCAGGATCACGAGCGTGGCGAGCGGCTGGCCAAGCAGCTGGAATTCTTCGGTCTCGCGGCGCAATCCCTGGACAGCATTCAGGCGTTCCACGCCACCCTGGCCGAGCGCTTGCCTGCTGCCGTGGTGATGGACGTGGATTTCGGCGGCGTGGGCGAAGGCCTGAAACTGGCCACCAAGATGCAGGAAGGCCTGGAGCAGAAGCTGCCGTTGCTGTTCTTCAGCCTTCACGAAACCGATACGCCAACGCGCCTGGCCGCCGTGCGCGCCGGGGGCGAAGAGTTTCTGACCGGCACGCTGGAAGCCTCCAGCCTGCTGGAGAAAATCGAGATCCTCACGCGGGTCGCTCAGTACGAACCTTATAAAGTGCTGATCATCGACGACTCCCGGGCCCAGGCCACGCACACTGAGCGGCTGCTGAACAACGCAGGCATCGTCACCCGCACGCTGTTCGACCCGATCAAGGCGATGTCCGAACTGGCCGAGTTTCAGCCCGACCTGATCATCCTCGACATGTACATGCCGGGCTGCACGGGCACGGAGCTTGCCAAGGTGATTCGTCACAACGACCGCTATGTCAGCGTACCGATCATTTACCTGTCGGCCGAGGACGATCTGGACAAGCAGCTGGATGCCATGAGCGAAGGCGGCGACGACTTCCTCACCAAGCCGATCAAGCCTCGCCACCTGATCACCACCGTGCGCAACCGCGCCGCCCGTGCGCGCAACCTGAAAGCACGCATGGTGCGCGACAGCCTGACCGGCCTGTACAACCACACACACATCCTGCAACTGCTCGAAGACTGCAGCTTCCGCGCCCGCCGCGAGAGCAAGCCGCTGAGCTTTGCCATGCTCGACATCGACCACTTCAAGAAGGTCAACGACACCCACGGCCACCCCATGGGCGACCGGGTGATCAAGAGCCTGGCGCTGTTTCTCAAGCAGCGCCTGCGCAAGACCGACTACATCGGCCGTTACGGCGGTGAAGAATTCGCCGTGGTCATGCCTGACACCGACCTGAAATCGGCCTACGGCGTGCTCGACGAAATCCGCCGACGCTTCGCCGAAATCCATTACCCCGCGCAACCGGCAGACCTGTTCTGCACCTTCAGCGCAGGCGTGGTGGAACTGGGCGAGCACGACGACGCGCTGATGATGGCGTCCCAGGCGGACGACGCGCTGTATCGCGCCAAGAAGGCCGGGCGCAATCAGGTGCACACGTTGCGCGACGACATCCTGCACGGGAAAAAGCCTGTGCCGGTCGACGTGATCTAAGCGAGGCGTGCGCCTGCATCCCCACAAACCCTGCGCTATCATGCGCGGACATTTGTGATGCGAGACCGCCATGCGCCGCCTGCTTTGTCTGATATTGCTGACCCTTGCCCTGCCCGCGTTCAGCGCGAGCCTTCTGGACAGTCGGCCAAACGCAACGCTGGGCAGCGCGGCCATCGACAACAGCAAGGACTTCCTGCCGGTTCGTCAGGCCTTCCAGATGAACCTCATCGACACCTCGGCCGAATCGATCAAGCTGCAGTTCGTCGCCACCGAAGGCTATTACCTGTATCGCCACCGTTTTCAGTTCCGCACCGAGCCCGCCGACATCGGCCTGGGCGCCGCGCAGCTGCCTGACGGCGAGAAAAAACACGACGAGTACTTCGGCGACGTCGAGGTCTATCACGGCATTCTCGATATCAACCTGCCGCGCAAAACCGGCGATAGCCGCCCCTTCACGCTGGTCGTGACCTATCAGGGCTGCGCCGATAAAGGCCTGTGCTATCCGCCTGAAACCGAACGGCTGAGCATCGGCGGCAGCGGGCCTTCAGCTGCCAGCTCTCCACTGGCCACCGATCCCCCGCTCAAGGGCGACAAGACCGACGTCTCGTTCAGCTGGAAACAACTGGCATTATTTTTTCTCGCCGGCATCGGCCTGACCTTCACGCCGTGCGTCTTGCCGATGCTGCCGATTCTCTCTGGCGTGGTACTGCGCGGGCAGATTGGCGGGGTGCGCGGCTTCTCGCTGTCGCTGGCCTACGTACTACCCATGGCGATCTGCTTTGCGCTGCTGGGCGCGCTGATGGGCATGTTCGGCGCGAGCCTCAACCTGCAGGCACGTCTGCAATCGGCCTGGGTGCTGGTGCCGTTTGCGCTGTTCTTCGTGGTGTTCGCCATTGCCATGTTCGGCGTCTTCGAACTGCGCCTGCCCCGCGCCCTCAATGACCGGCTGGACCGCATCGCGGGCAATACTCAGGGCGGTTCGCTGTGGGGCGCAGCGGTGTTGGGCGTAGTGTCGAGCCTGCTGGTTTCACCCTGCGTTTCAGCGCCGCTGGCAGGCGCTCTTCTTTATATAAGCGCCAGCGGCGATGCCATCGGCGGGGCATTGAAACTGTTCGCGCTGGGCCTGGGCATGGGCGCGCCACTGGTGCTGGTGGCAACCGGGGGCGCCGCCTGGCTGCCGAAGAGCGGGCCGTGGCTGGCCACGGTGAAGAACGCGATTGGCGTCCTGCTGCTGGCGCTGGCGATCGGCTTGCTCAGCAGGGTCATTCCTGGGCAAATCACGCTGCTGCTGATCGGCCTGCTGTGGGCGGGTGTCGCGCTGTTTCTCGGCGCCCTGGAGTTCACCGAAAAAACCACCCGCGGCCGCCTCGCGCAGCTGCTCGGTGTGTTTTTACTGGTCTACGCTCTCTGCTGCTGGTACGGCGCGTTCAGCGGCCAGACCGATCCGCTGCGGCCTCTGGCCCGAACTTCAACCACGCAAATCGCCGCGAACGCAGGCCAAATACCCGCTGATCAATGGCAAACCGTGAAACAGGTCAGCGAGCTGAAACAGATTCTTGCTGAGGCGAAAAACAGCGAAAAACCGGTGTTGGTGGACTGGTACGCCGACTGGTGCATCAGCTGCAAGGTGATCGAGCACGAGGTGCTGCCCGATCCGAGAATTGTCAGTGAACTCAAGAGGTTTCGTCTGATTCGCTTCGACATGACCGAGAGCAGTGCCGAACAGCGCGCGCTGCTGGATCATTACAAATTGTTTGGACCACCCGCCCTGCTGTTTTTCGGAAAAGACGGGAACGAGCTGACAACTGCGCGCGTTGTCGGCGAAATCGATGTAGAAGGCTTCTCTGAGCGTCTTTCTAGAGCAAATGACCAAATTTAGCGGATTAGTCACAAACTTTTCGCGAACATCGGACATCGTGCTGACATTGTCGATATCTGGGCAGCTAACTGGACAGTCCATTGCGCTTTCCGGCATAGTCGCTGCGCATTAACGGCTCATACCTGTGTATGAGCGTCGACAACGCACACAACAAGGAACACACGATGGCGACTTTCCTGGTTCTGCACGGACCTAACCTGAACTTGCTGGGCACCCGCGAACCGGGCATCTATGGCTCGATCACGTTGGCCGACATCAATCAGGATCTGGAAAAGCGTGCACGCGAAGCCGGCCACCATCTGATGTACCTGCAAAGCAATGCCGAGTACGAATTGATCGATCGCATCCACGCTGCACGCGATGAAGGCGTGGACTTCATTTTGATCAACCCGGCTGCTTTTACTCACACAAGTGTCGCAATACGTGACGCGTTGCTGGGAGTGAGCATCCCATTCATCGAAGTGCACCTCTCGAACGTGCACAAGCGAGAACCTTTCCGCCATCACTCCTACTTTTCAGATGCTGCTGTAGGAGTGATCTGCGGCCTTGGCGCCAGCGGTTACCGACTGGCCCTGGAGGCTGCCCTGGAACAACTGGCCACCCGTTCGAAGGCGTGAACGGCGCAGTCTCGCACTGAGCCACACAGCCCGAACCGGCTACCGAATACCCCTGACCGTCCCTTGGGAGTTGATGATTGATGGATATCCGTAAAGTCAAGAAACTGATCGAACTGCTGGAAGAATCTGGCATCGACGAGCTGGAGATCAAGGAAGGCGAAGAATCCGTCCGTATCAGCCGCCACAGCAAAACTCCGGCCCAGCAGTACTACGCGCCGGCCCCGGTCGCCGCGCCAGCTGCAGCACCTGCACCGGCCGCAGCACCCGCCGCCGCAGCCCCGGCCGCTGAAGCCGCCGCACCGAAGCTCAACGGCACCGTTGCCCGTTCGCCAATGGTCGGCACCTTCTACCGCAAAGCTTCGCCAACCTCGCCAGCCTTCGCTGAAGTCGGCCAGACCGTGAAGAAAGGCGACACCCTGTGCATCGTCGAAGCGATGAAAATGATGAACCACATCGAAGCCGAAACCAGCGGCGTGATCGAGTCCATCCTCGTCGAAGACGGCCAGCCGGTTGAGTACGACCAGCCGCTGTTCACCATCGTTTGAACCGCGGAGTGCCTCTGATGACGAATCCTGCGAAGTTGGAAAAAGTGCTGATCGCCAACCGCGGTGAAATCGCTCTGCGGATCCTGCGTGCCTGCAAAGAACTGGGCATCAAGACCGTCGCGGTGTACTCCAAGGCCGACAAGGAGCTGATGCACCTGGGTCTGGCCGACGAGTCCGTCTGCATCGGTCCGGCATCGGCTGCTCAATCCTACCTGCACATCCCGGCGATCATCGCGGCCGCCGCAGTCACCGGCG
>CAURWS010000054.1:0-11720 GCA_963528485.1 uncultured Pseudomonas sp.
TTGCACATCGCCCAGAGCCCGTTGCGGTTGCTCGGTCACCTGTTGCAGCAGTCGAGTGAAGTGCTGCGCCATACGCTCGATCGTCGCAGCGTCGAACAGCTCGTCGGCGTAGTCGAACGCCAGCGACAGACGTCCGTTACGGTCCTCTTCACTGTGCAGTTGCAGGTCGAATTTTGCCTCGCGGCTGTGCCATGGCAACTCATCCGCCAACACGCCCGGCAAGCGGCGCAATGCGCTCAGGTCCCGCTGCTGGTGGTTGAACATCACCTGAAACAGCCCGTGCTCACGGGCCTCAGGTAAGGCTTCGAGCAACTGTTCGAACGGCAGGTCCTGGTGAGCCTGGGCATCGAGGGTGGCCTTGCGCGTACGCGCCAGCAGATCAGTGAACACTGTCCGCGAATCCAGCTCGGCACGCAGCACCAGGGTGTTGATGAAAAAACCGATCAGGCCTTGGGTTTCCTGACGTGGCCGGTTGGCCCCCGGCACACCGATGCGAATGTCGCGCTGACCGCTGTAGCGATGCAGCAGCCCCGCAAAGGCCGCCAACAGGACCATGAACGTGGTCGACTGATACGCCTGGGCAGTGTTGCGCACCGCCGCACTGAGACCGGCATCCAGACGCAGACTCAAGCGCGAGGCACTGTGACGTTTCTGCGCCGTGCGCGGATGGTCGGTGGCCAGGCTCAGTGTCGGCTGGGCGTCACCCAGTTGCTGCTTCCAGTAAGCCAGCTGCTTTTCGGCGTAGCCTTGGGCCAGCCACTGGCGCTGCCAGCTGCCGTAATCGGCATAGCCCAGCGGCAACGCGGCCAGCTCGGCGTTCTGCCCCTGGGCGCGCGCGGCATACAGGCGCGAGAACTCATCGATCAGGATGTTCGACGACCAGCCATCGGCGATGATGTGGTGCAGCGTCACCAGCAGGTGGTGTTCCTGCTCATCAAGACGAACCAGCGTCACCCGCAGCAACGGCCCTTGCTGGAGGTCGAACGGCGCCCGCGCGTCGTCTTCGCGAATCTGTATCGCCCCGTCCTGGCGCTGCTGGGCAGGCAGGTCAGTGAGATCGATCAGGGTCAGGGCAAATGGTTTCGCGGCATCGATCAGCTGCAAGGCTTGACCATCGCGCTCGCAGAAGCGCGTGCGCAGCGATTCATGGCGCTCGACCAGGCGATCAAAGCTGTCGCGCACAGCAGCTTCGTCCAGCTCTCCGCGCAAACGCAAGGCGCCCGGAACGTTGTAGGCACTGCTGCCGGGCTCCAGTTGCCAGAGAAACCACAGGCGGTTTTGTGCCAGCGATTGGGGCAAGGCTTCGGTGCGAGGCAAACGGGCAATCGTCCCCTCGGCGACACCCCCGTCCCGTTGCAGGTGTTCGACCTGCATCGTGAAGGCCGACAACGTCGGGGCTTCGAACAACAGCCGCAGATTCAGCTCCAGGCCCAATGCCTGACGCAGATCAGCGACCACCTGAGTGGCCAGGATCGAGTTGCCACCCAACAGGAAGAAATGATCCTCGCTCGCCACGTGCGCGACCTGCAGGTGCTGGGCCCAGATGCGGCCGATCTGCGCTTGCAGCGAATCGGCGTCCAAGAGGGTGGCATCGGCCTGGCTGCTCGATCGATCAGGAAAAACCGCATAGCTGTCCAGCGTCCCGTCCTCCAGCCGTTGGCGACAGGCCGAACGTTGCAGTTTGCCGCTGGAGGTTTTCGGCAGCGCGCCCGGATTGAGCAAGACCACCACCGCAGGTGCCTGCTGACAAGCGTCAGCCACGGTCTGGCGAAGGGTCTTGATCAGCGCCTCGGCAGGCAGAATCTTCTGCACGCTGCGGCTGATTTCCGCTGCAATGCCGATCCCCTCCTCGCCCTCCACGGTCACGGCGAACGCCGCCACCCGCCCCTTGCGCACCACCTCAACTTCCCGCTCGATGGTCTGCTCGATGTCCTGCGGGTACAGGTTGTGACCGCGCACGATCAGCATGTCTTTCAAGCGCCCGGTGATGTACAGCTGTCCCTCGCGGAAAAAGCCCAGGTCCCCGGTGCGCAGCCAGGTCAGCCCGTCAACCTCGACGAAGCTGTTGGCGGTCGCCTGCGGGTTGCGCCAGTAGCCGTGAGCGATGCTCGGGCCGCACGCCCAGACTTCGCCCACCTGAATGTCGGCCACGGCAAGAAGGCTTTGCGGGTCGACCACGCGCACGTCATGCCCCGGCTGACCGGTGCCACAGCTCATCACCACGGTGCCGCTTGCGGCGTCCAGGGTCGGGTGCGCCAGGTTCTGACGCAACGCCTGCTCATCCAGACGCAGCGCGCCAATCCCCTGACCGCGTTGCCCGCCAGCGACAAACAGGGTGGCCTCTGCCAGGCCGTAGGAGGCGAAATAGCTCTGCTCATTGAAACCACAAGCGGCGAACTTGCCTGCGAACTGCTGCAGGGTGTCGAAGCGGATCGGCTCGGAGCCCGAATACGCCACGCGCCAATGGCTCAGGTCCAGTCGCGCCAGCGCCGACTCGCTGACTCGCTCGGTGCACAGGCGATAGGCGAAATCCGGTCCGCCGCTGATGGTGGCCCTGTATTCGCTGATCGCCTCCAACCAGCGCACCGGCCGCGCCAGGAAGTATCCCGGGGACATCAGGACGCAAGGCACGCCGCTGAAGATGGGCTGCAGCAGCCCGCCGATCAATCCCATGTCGTGATACAGCGGCAGCCAGCTGACGATCACGTCATCCGGGCTCAGGTCGATGCCAAAGCCGTGACGGATCAGCTGTTCGTTGGCCACCAGGTTGCCGTGGCTGACCTGCACACCCTTGGGCATCGACGTCGACCCCGAGGTGTACTGCAAAAACGCAATGTCGTCAGCCGTCAGGTCCGGCATCTGCCAACGCTCGGCAATGGCGCTGTCCAGTGTGTCGACACACACCAGTTGAGCAGCACTGTCCGGGCCCAACTCGGCCATGGCGGCCAACGGCTCGCGCAACGCGGTGCTGGTCAGGACCAGACGCGGTTCGGCATCGCCGATGATCGACACCAGACGCTGTTGGTGGTGCTGACGCGAGGACTCCGGCGGGTAAGCCGGTACGGCAATGACCCCGGCATACAGGCAGCCGAAGAACGCAGCGACGTAATCCGGCCCGCTGTGGAACAGCAGCACTGCCCGCTCACCCACGCTGGCACGGGCCTGGATGGCCGCAGCGATGGTTCGGGCGCGCTGATCAAGGTCACGATAGGTGAGCACCGCCGCCTGATCCTTGTCTTCGGCCAGAAAACGCAATGCCAGTCGATCCGGCGTCGAAGCGGCACGGCGCTGCAGTGCGTGGACCAGGGTAGCGGGGAGTTCGAACGCGTCCATCATGAAAGTCCTGAGTGGAGTCGGTTGACAGGTAAAGAAGGCTGAACGACGCGGGCGCAGGCTCTTCGCGTCAGCTGCGGCGCTCAAAAATACTGATTCGCAAACCTGGACTGCTGCCCGGTTCGTCATCCAAGAGAACGGATGACTCGAAGGAATAATTAGTCGGACATACGGCTGAAACCTTTGCCGCCCACGATCCATATCGGTGCAAAGGCGATTGAGAAGCACCCACAATAGTCATCAAATCCATTTCTTAATTGACAATCATTATCATTAACCATAATTTGTCGCACGATGTGTGCAGGGCCCCTACCGGCCCCGCTTCCACAACCTCCCTCGCGACAAGGTGATTTTCATGACGGACCAAGTCTCTCCCATCAGGCGCGGCACACCATTACTTCAAGCTTTTATCGAGAATCGTCAGATTCTTGTAAAGATTGCGGCTCGCATCACCGGGTGCAGATCCCGGGCAGAGGACGTGGTCCAGGACGCTTTTTTCCGATTGCAGTCAGCTCCCGACATCACCTCCTCGTTCAAGGCACAGCTGAGCTACCTGTTCCAGATCGTGCGCAACCTGGCGATCGACCACTATCGCAAGCAGACCCTGGAGCTCAAGTATTCGGGTCCGGAGGAGGAAGGCTTGAACGTCGTCATCCACGGAGCATCGCCTGAAACCTCACACATCAACTTCGCTACGCTGGAAACCATTGCCGACGCGCTGGGCGAATTGCCGCCTCGCACGCGCTACGCCTTCGAGATGTATCGCTTGCACGGGGTCCCACAAAAGGACATCGCCAAGGAACTGGGTGTATCGCCGACGCTGGTCAACTTCATGATTCGCGACGCGCTGGTGCATTGCCGCAAGAAATCCGGCCAGCGCAGCGAAAGCGCCGCCTGACCCTCCGGCCCCCCTCCAAAACCGGCTACCGGCCATTGCACAGGCATCGCAACCGACAACGGTGCGAGCCTGTGGTCAGCCCCCTCCTCGCGTTTGTGGATCAGCGCCTCAGCGCAGCGAGCAGCGATCAAAAAAACGCTCACGCCCCAGCATCATCAAGGCGGCCCGCTTGTGCGGGAAGTCGAACTCTTTCTCGCAATGAAAACACTGGTTGTGCATGTGCCCGATCATGCGCTGGTTGTCCGCACGAGGCTCTGCCACCACACGCTGGGTGCGCGGGTCATCGAGAAACAGGTAATGCACCAGCGCCGACAGCCAGCTGGCAACTTTATGTGAGCCGCGCTGGTGCTCTTCGCCAACCAGCATGTGGATGCCGCGGTCGTAATCCCCGGCGTCGTAAAACGGCGCGATGCGATCTTCCTTGGCCCAGTAGGCTTCGAAATAGGCGAATGGCTCATCGTCGAAACAGCCGATCAGGGTCAGCGTGTGGGGGTCGGCTTCGAGCTTGCTGAGGTATTCGCGGTGTTGCTGCAGAGTGCCGCCTTCCTGCCAGAACGCCAGCACGCGAGGGTTGTTCTGCCAACGGTTGAAGCGCTCGACATCCCCCTCGACCTCTACCGTGCGCAACGACACCCAGGCGCCGAGCCGCGCATCGAAGCGCCGGTACACCTCACCCCGCGGCTTGGGCGCACGCAAGGGGTGACGCTTGCCATCGGTGATCGCCATCTGCTGCGGGTACACGCCGCTGAAGGGCTCACCCAGCCAGGGTTGCGGCCGTTGCCAGAACAGCGTGCGCTCACAAACGTATTGCCCGGCAACGGCGCCCGGTAACAGCAAGCCGCTGCGCAGGGCCTGATCCGGGGTGTGCTCCAGCGACCAGACCAGGCGCTGACACGCCGAATCCCGGGCGAACAGCCAGTAACAGGCGGCCCATATCGCGTTGCCCCTGGGCTGGTTGCCTGCGTCCTGCAACGACAGACGCAGATCGGCGCCGCGCTCCAGACGCAGCTGGATCAGCGGCTGGCCTTCCAGCACCAGACTCAGACGGGTGTCGGTTTCATCGGCGCCAAGACGGTTACCGGAGGGCAGCGGCAACGACGCCGGATCAAGCTGGATGGACATGGGAAGGCTCACGTAATCAATGTCGGTTGTAAAACATGACGTGGGCAGGTTCGGGAAATTTAAGCCAGGCGTTGTGGAAAACGGCTTCGGAGACCACAGGATTCAAGCCATGCGGTCATTATCGAGCACAGGTTAACTACGAAATTTCTTTGTGTATCAATATGATCGATAGTCGACATGAAGATTTACAGACTTCATTTGCCCGCAGAGGACGGGGATGATGGCGACATCTTTTTCAAGGAATTGAAACCATGTCCGTCAACACGACCCTTTTGCTGATGCTGATTGTTTCTTTCTCGATCGCCCTGTCGAGCGTCGTGCATCTTTGAAATCCCCCCGAGAGGTGTCACGGCGCTTTCGAAGCTTTTGATTATGGCCGCAGGCCGTAGGCGTCCAGCGTGTTCCTACGGCCTGCGGCCAGAAGCAAATCGGTGCTTAATCACTCATAGAAATCCGCCACCGTTTTCTTGCTCCCCACAAAGAAACTGTCCGCCACAATCCGCAACGGTTGCAGGTCCAGGTCACTGCGCCCTTCGGCAATCAGCTGGGCGAAATGCCGATACATCGCCGGGTACTCGCCCTCCTCCGAGGTCTGCTGGGCCACGTCATCAAGGCTTACCTGCGCGCCACCGGAATCCAGACGCATCACGCCTTCATCGCACTGCAACTCGATGCGCCACAGCTCGTTGACGCTGTGATCGAAATCGAACTCAGCCAGCACCTCGACCCGCTCGGCGCTGCGCAGGTTCAAGGACGCAGCAATCGGCGACTGGCAGTTGCCCGGCACATCAAGGGCCGCAGACTCGACGAACAGCGCCCCCGGCAGCAGATCGGTGACGATGGACAGCGCGTTGATGCCCGGATCGAACACGCCCAGCCCGCCTGCCTGCCAGATCCAGCTCTGCCCGGGGTGCCACTTGCGCACTTGCTCTTTCCACTCGACACGCACCTGCTTCAACGTCTTGCCCTCAAGCCAGGCCTTGGCATTGGCCACCCCCGGCGCGAACCGCGAGTGCCAGGCGAACAGGCCTGTTACCCCCGCCTCATGCACGCCATCGATCAGCGCAAACGCTTCGCCCAAGGTCGAGCATGGCGGCTTTTCCACCAGCACATGCTTGCCTGCCTTCAGCGCCTCTTGAACCAGAGCGAAACGCCCTTGCGGCGGAGTGCAAAAGGCAATGGCGTCGACCTGCGGCCCTTTGGCCAGCAGCTCAGTCAATGAACTGAAGTTCTCCACGCCCGGGCAGTGCTGCCCCAATGTAGCCACGGCTACCAGCTCGAACTGCGGGTTGGCGCGGATCGCCGGCACGTGCTGGTCTTGCGCGATCTTGCCGTAACCCACCAGCCCTAGACGAATCGGATGCATCGATGACTCCTGTGATCTTGTCGTTTTTATGGATGGATGCGCCCATCTCCGGGCGCTCCAGAATCAATGAACCGCGGCCGACGTCCCCTGCTGGTATTCGCGCGGGGTGCAGCCGAACTCGCGGCGAAACACGGTGTGCAGGTATTGTGCGGACTTGAAGCCGCAGTTCTGCGCGATGTCGGCAATCGCCGAGTCAGTCTTTTCAAGACGTGACGCGGCAGCCGCCAGTTTGAAACCGAGAATTTCGTCGTGCACGCTGCACCCGCGCTCCTTGCGGAAATGCGATTCCAGCGAAGACCGGGAAATGCCGACGTAACCCGCCACCTGCGCGGTCTTGATGCCTTGGCAGGCGTACTGACGAATGAAATGCAGCGCCTGCATCACGTAAGGATTGCCCAGCGGCTGGTGCAGACTCGACGCCTGCACGTTGATCGCCTCGGGGGGTACGAGAATCTGGTGAGTGGTGCACGGCATGCCGTGGAGCATCTGATGCAGCATGTGCGCGGCCATGCGCCCCATGCTTTGCGTGCCCTGAATCACCGAGCTCAGCGGCACCCGCGTGAGGGTGCGGGTCAGCGGGTCGTTGTCGATGCCGATCAGCGCCACCTGTTCAGGCACCGCAATGCCCGCCGTCAGGCAGGCCTGGAGCAATTGCCGGGCGCGGGCGTCACTGACGGCGATGATGCCGATGGGTTTGGGCAGGCTCTGCAGCCAGGCGATTTGCTGCTCCACGGCGCTGTCCCACAGCGGCGCGCTGGTGCTCAGGCCGCGATAAACCTCGCCGCGCACACCGTCCCGTTGCAGCAGGCGGCGAAAGGCCTTTTCCCGCTCCTGGGCCCAGCGATTGCTCTGGGCTTCGGGCAGGCTGAAGCAGGCAAAGCGCGTCAGCCCGGCCTCGATCAGGTGCTCGTAGGCCAGTTTGATCAGGGCGAAATTGTCGGTGGCCACGTAGGGAATGTTTTTCGGGTAGGCCGCCGGGTCTTCGTACGAGCCGCCCACGGCCACTACCGGCAGCTTGCTCGCGGCCAGGGCTTCGCCAATCAGCGGGTCGTCAAAATCGGCAATGATCCCGTCGCCCTGCCAGCGCTCGATGCCCTTGAGCCGGCACAGGAAGTCCTCCTCAAGGAACAGGTCCCAGGACGCGCGCGTGCTGCTCAGGTAATTGCCGATGCCTGTGATGATGCCGCGATCGTAGATCTTGCCGCCGTTGAACAGCAGGGCAATTCGGTGGACGGGCGGGACGGTTTTCATTGTTTTTTACCCCGGGCCTGCGAAACAGGTCGGCACAGACTAGGCCTGCGCACGGGGAATCTCAATACTCAAAATCGAACACCGAGTTGGTGATTTTCGTAATCGCAAGGCCAAGGGCCGTTGCTAGTATCGGGACAACGCCCAGAACAATAAGGAAATACTTCGATGCCCTGCTTTCCCGATATCGACACGATTCGCTACGAAGGCCCCCACAGCGATTCGCCCCTCGCCTTCCGCCACTACGACGCCAACAAGCTGGTTCTCGGCAAGCCCATGCGCGAGCACCTGCGCATGGCCGCCTGCTACTGGCACACCTTCGTCTGGCCGGGGGCCGACATGTTCGGCGTCGGCACCTTCAAACGCCCGTGGGTCAAATCGGGCGATGCCATGGCGCTGGCGCGCTTCAAGGCAGAGGCTGCATTCGAGTTCTTTTCCAAGCTGGGCATCGACTACTACAGCTTCCACGACACCGACGTCGCCCCCGAAGGCGCGAGCCTCAAGGAATACACCCGCAATTTCGCGCAGATGGTCGACGAGCTCGAACGGCACCAGGAGCAGAGCGGCATCCAGCTGCTGTGGGGCACCGCCAACTGCTTCAGCAACCCGCGCTTCGCCGCAGGGGCTGCGAGCAATCCGGACCCTGAAGTGTTCGCCTTCGCGGCGGCCCAGGTGTTCAACGCGATGAACGCCACCCAGCGCCTCAAGGGCTCGAACTACGTGCTGTGGGGCGGCCGCGAAGGCTACGAGACCCTGCTCAACACCGACCTCAAACGCGAGCGCGAACAACTGGGGCGCTTCATGCGGATGGTGGTCGAGCACAAGTACAAGATCGGCTTTACGGGCGACCTGCTGATCGAGCCCAAACCCCAGGAGCCGACCAAGCACCAGTACGACTACGACAGCGCCACGGTCTTTGGGTTTTTGCACCAGTACGGGCTGGAGAAGGAGATCAAGGTCAACATCGAGGCCAACCACGCGACCCTCGCCGGGCACAGCTTCCATCACGAAATTGCCACCGCCGCGTCCCTTGGCATTTTCGGCAGCATCGACGCCAACCGCGGCGACCCGCAGAACGGCTGGGACACCGACCAGTTCCCCAACAGCGTCGAAGAAATGACCCTGGCCACCTATGAAATCCTCAAGGCCGGGGGCTTTAAGAACGGCGGATTCAACTTCGACTCCAAGGTGCGCCGCCAGAGCCTCGATGAAGTCGACCTGTTCTACGGCCACGTCGCGGCGATGGACGTCCTGGCCCTGGCCTTGGAACGCGCCGCCGCAATGGTGGAGAACGATGTGCTCGAACAGTTCAAGACCCAGCGCTACGCCGGCTGGGACCAGCCGTTCGGCCGCGCCGTGCTGTCGGGGGATTTCAGCCTGGAATCCATTGCCCGGCACGCGCTGGACAACGACCTCAATCCGCAGGCCGTCAGTGGCCGACAGGAGATGCTCGAAGGGGTTGTGAACCGGTTCATTTACCGCTGAAGCCCTGGCAGGTGCCGGTGACAATCTCGCGACAATTCTCTGCGCCATGTCGCGAGCGAAGTATCTACAGTTTCACCCGCGACACGCACCACGCTCAGGAAGTGCCTCTAAACAAAAATAAAAGGACGCACCACAATGAAAAACCTGAAACGCACCTTGCTCGCCAGTGCTTTGGCCCTGCTCAGCCTGCCGGTCATGGCCGACTCGGCCCACCCGAAAATCGGCTTCTCCATCGATGATTTGCGCCTTGAGCGCTGGTCCCGAGACCGCGACTACTACGTGGCGGCGGCGGAAAAAATGGACGCCAAGGTCTTCGTGCAATCGGCGGACGCCAACGAGCAGAAGCAGATTTCCCAGATCGAAAACCTGATTTCCCGTGGCGTCGACGTGATCGTCATCGTGCCCTTCAACGCCACCGTGCTGACCAACGCTGTCGCCGAAGCCAAGAAAGCCGGGATCAAGGTGGTGTCTTATGACCGGCTGATCCTCAACGCCGACATCGACGCCTACATCTCCTTCGATAACGAAAAAGTCGGCGAAATGCAGGCCTCGGGCGTGCTCAAGGCACAACCCAAAGGCAACTACTTCCTGCTCGGCGGCGCGCCCACCGACAATAACGCCAAGGTGCTGCGTGAAGGTCAGATGAAGGTGCTGCAACCGGCCATCGACAAGGGCGACATCAAGATTGTCGCCCAGCAATGGGTCAAGGAGTGGAACCCGACCGAAGCCCTGAGCATCGTCGAAAACGCCCTGACCAAAAACAGCAACAAGATCGACGGCATCGTCGCCTCCAACGACGCCACGGCCGGTGGCGCGATCCAGGCCCTGGCCGCACAGAAACTCGCCGGCAAAGTGCCGATCTCGGGCCAGGACGCCGACCTTGCCGCCGTCAAGCGCGTGATCGACGGCACCCAGACCATGACCGTCTACAAGCCGCTGAAACTCATTGCCTCGCAAGCCGCCAAGCTTTCCGTGCAACTGGCGCGCAACGAAAAACCGGCCTTCAGCTCGCAGTACGACAACGGCACCAAGAAGGTCGACACTATCCTGCTGACGCCAACGCCCTTGACCAAGGACAACATCGACCTGCTGGAGAAGGACGGGTTCTACACCAAGGATCAGATGGCGGGGAAATAACCACGCTGTTTGCCCTGACACCGCGCTCTCGTGCCGCTGGCTGATAACTGTGGGAGTGCGGTCTTGAACCTTGTGTGAGACCCCGCAATGTCCGACTACCTGCTGCAAATGAACGGCATCGTCAAAACCTTTGGCGGTGTCAAAGCCCTGAACGGCATCGACATCAGGGTGCGTCCCGGCGAATGCGTCGGCCTGTGTGGCGAGAACGGCGCAGGCAAATCGACGTTGATGAAAGTGCTGTCGGCGGTCTACCCCTACGGCACCTGGGAGGGTGAAATCCTCTGGGAAGACCAGCCGCTCAAGGCGCAATCGATCAGCGAAACCGAAGCCGCCGGGATCGTCATCATTCACCAGGAACTGACCCTCGTCCCCGACCTTTCGGTGGCGGAAAACATCTTCATGGGCCACGAGCTGACCCTGCCCGGCGGGCGCATGAACTACCCGGCGATGATCCACCGCGCCGAAGCCCTGATGCGCGAGCTCAAGGTGCCGGACATGAACGTCGCGCTGCCGGTGTCGCAATACGGCGGCGGTTATCAGCAACTGGTGGAGATCGCCAAGGCGCTGAACAAGAAAGCCCGCCTGCTGATCCTCGATGAGCCCTCCTCGGCCCTGACCCGCTCGGAAATCGAGGTGCTGCTGGACATCATTCGTGACCTCAAGGCCAAGGGCGTGGCGTGCGTCTATATCTCCCACAAGCTCGATGAAGTGGCCGCCGTGTGCGACACCATTTCGGTGATCCGCGACGGCAAACACATCGCGACCACGGCCATGGCCGACATGGACATCGCCAAAATCATCACCCAGATGGTCGGCCGCGAAATGAGCAACCTCTACCCGACCGAACCCCACGACATCGGCGAGGTGATCTTCGAAGCGCGCCACGTCACCTGCTGCGACGTCGACAACCCCAAACGCAAGCGGGTCGACGACATCTCCTTCAGCCTCAAGCGCGGGGAAATCCTCGGCATCGCCGGGCTGGTCGGTGCCGGTCGTACCGAGCTGGTGTCGGCACTGTTCGGCGCCTACCCCGGCCGCTATGAAGCCGAGGTCTGGCTGGAGGGCAAACCTGTCGACACGCGTACACCGCTCAAGTCGATTCGCGCCGGGCTGTGCATGGTCCCCGAAGAC
>CAURWS010000055.1:0-11629 GCA_963528485.1 uncultured Pseudomonas sp.
ACCAGCGCCAAGGCCCGGGTGTTTGTCGATTACGTGGCGGCGTTGCTCAATGGTTGAAAACCAGCCTGTGCCCGTCCGGTTTGCCGGCGGCGGCAAACGTGTCGCTCAATCCTCAAACCCATAAAGCTGCGCCGGGTTGTCCACCAGAATCGCCTGGCGTGCTGCGTCGCTGTCGGTCCAGTCCAGCAACAGCTCCAGAAGGCCTGCATCCTCAGGCTTGTGCGCCT
The DNA here is from genome assembly GCA_963528485.1 of uncultured Pseudomonas sp. Classification (GTDB taxonomy): domain Bacteria; phylum Pseudomonadota; class Gammaproteobacteria; order Pseudomonadales; family Pseudomonadaceae; genus Aquipseudomonas. Next base: position 228 of record CAURWS010000055.1, read on the forward strand.
CGGTGACGTGTGGCCAGTCGCTGCCCCAGACCATGCGCTGCGGGGCGAGGGTGGCGAAGTCCCGCGCCATTGTCCTGACGTCGGCATAACGAGGGCCGCCCAGCGCGGTATTCAGGTACGGGCCGCTGAGCTTGACCCACGCTTTGTCGGCCTCGATCAGCCCGGCGATGAAACGAAACGTCGGGTGACTGGCGTTGGCCCCCGCTGGCAGGCGGCCCATATGATCGAACACCACCTGCACCGGCAGGCGGGCCAGCAGCGTTTGCTGTTCGAGGATCTGCGCGGCACCCATGTGAATTTGCACGTGCCAGCCGAATTCGGCGATGCGTTCGGCGAGGGGCTTGATCATCTCGACGCTGATCACCTGATTGCCCGCGTTCCACAGGCTGAAGCGCAAACCGCGAATGCCGCCCTCATGCAGGCGGATCAATTCCTGCTCGGTGACCCCGGTATCCACCACCGCAATGCCCCGCGCCTGGCCTTTCATCTGCGCGATGGCGTCGAGGGTGCAGCGGTTGTCGGTGGCGTAATACTTGGGCTGCACGATGACCGCACGACGCAGGCCCAGGCGCTGGCAAACCTGGCGGTAATCGGCCATGGATTGCCCGGGCGCAACGGGCGTCGCCGGATCGGCCGGCGCGAAACGCGGGTCAATGACGTGGATGTGCGCGTCGCAGCGGTTGCCCGGTGCGTTCAGGTCAGGTTTTTTCATCGTTCTCACCGATGGGGATGGCCCTGTCGCAGTCCGGATTGCCGACAGTAGCGGTTACAGATAAGCCGCCAGCAAGCCCTGCTGCAGGGTGAATGACTTACACCAACAGCAACAACGCTGCACCGTACGCCACCGCCGCCACCAGAAAGGTCACGAAGGTAAAGCCCAGCACCCGCTGCACACCGACGCCGGCCATGGCCACGACAGGCGCTGCCCAGAACGGTTGCATCATGTTCGACACCTGCTCACCCATCGCCACGGCCATGGTGGTGGCCGACAGCGAGGCATGCAATTCAACCGCCGCCGGAATCGCGAACGGCCCCTGCACCGCCCAGTGACCACCGCCGCTGGGGATCAGGAAGGTTACCAGCAGCGAACACACATAACTCCAGAACGGCAGGGTATGGGTGGTGGAAATCGCCACGAACACCTTGGCGATCACCCCGGGCAGACCGGTGGCTTCCATGATGCCCATGATCCCGCCGTACAGCGGGTACTGCAGCATCATCGAACCGCTTTGCTTCGCCGCTGCCTTGACCGCGTTGGCGTAGGCCAGCGGGTAGCCGTGGAGGAGGATGCCCAGGGTGAACATGATCACGATCACGCCATTGACTCCGGACAACTGCAACTGACCGGTGAATGAATAAGCGACCACGGCGATGCCCAGCACGCCCATGATCACGCTGCCCAGCGATGAGTATTCGAGGAACTGGGCGAAGCTGCGTTTGCCTTGCGGGCGCTTGGCAGGCTCGGGGTCCGGGTGCTGACTGATGTCCAGGCACACGGCGTCTTCGTCACGCGGGCGCAGGGCGGCGAGCACGAACGGCATGATCACCAGCAGGGCAACCGTCGGCACCATGTTGTAGGGCACGAACACCATGTCGCGCAGGCTGAGTACCTGGCCGGTGAGCTTCTGCACCACGTTCATCGGGTTACCGGGTGTGGTCTGCGCCAGCACGATGGAGCTGGACAGCCCACCGGCCCAGACCACCCAGCCGGAGAAACCGGCTGCGACAATCCAGGCGAAATCGACGCGCATGCGTTTGGCGATTTCCCGGGCAAGCAGGGCGCTCAACACCAGGCCAAACCCCCAGTTGAAGAACGAGGTGATTGCCACGCAGAGAAAGATCATCGCGCCCGCTTGCGCCGGGGTCCGTGCCAGTGACACCAGACGGGTGAAGAATCGCTGCACGATCGGCGCGTGGGCCAGAGCATGGCCGAGCACCAGCACCAGGGTGATCTGCAGGGCAAAGGTGAAGATGTTGCAGAAACCTTTGTACCAGCCACCCATCAGCGCATCGAGGGACGCAGTTGGCGCCACCAGCCAGGAGGCCGCAGCGACGATCGCGGTGATGAAAATCGCCAGCACGAACGGGTCGGGAATGGTTCGTTCGAACAGGCTGATGGTGCTGTCGGTGAAACGGGTGCGCAAGGTGCGTGGCGCGGTGATGGCGGTGCTCATGCGCAGAGGCCTGCGTGCGGACGGAGTGCGAGCGGGGTGCTGGTCATGGGGTGATCCCTTTTATTGTGTTTGTAGGAAAACGTTGTGTGCTGATGGCGCGCTACCCGGTAGGCGTGAGCGTGATCGCCAAAGCGGCTGTCCTGTCACATCATCGGTGCCTGACAAGTCTTCTTCGCAAGTAAGCTCACTCTCACAGGTCATTCATCTGCCGTGAATAATGTCAGTGCAGCGCTCCGTTGGCCCGAAGCTGCGCAATCTGCTCCTCGGTGAACCCGTGCGCGGCCATCACGCGGTCTGAATCGGCACCAAATACCGGCGCGGCAAACGGCTCGGGGCCTGGGGTGCGGCTGAAAGCGATGGCGCGGGTGAAGCCCTGATAGCGGCCCACCACCGGGTGATCGAACGCGGCAATCAGCGATTCGGCCGCGCATTGCGGGTGGTCGAACATGTCCTCGAGCCGGCGTGCAGCGGCGCAAGGCACGGACTCGCCGAAGATCGCTTCCCACTCCAGTGCGCTGTGCTGCTGCAGGGCTTCGTGCAGTTGCGGGACGATGATCCGGTGATGGATCGCCCGGTTACGCACCGTGTTGAAACGCTCGTCATTGGCCAGATGGCCCAGACCGGTCATGTCGCACAACGCCTGCCAGAAGTGAGGCGTGTTGGCCGACAGGTACAGGTGGCCTTCGCGCGTCGGGTGAATCCCGGTGATGCCGCCCGAACGCATGTCGCGGTCCAGCGAGCGCGGTTCACTGTCAGCCCAGACCAGTCGCGCCGACTGCATGGCCAGCGCACTGCGCAACAGCGACACGCCGACTTCCTGGCCAAGGCCGGTACGTTCACGTTCGAACAACGCCGACGAGACGCCGCCGGCCACCAACGAGGCGGCATAGTAGTCGACCACCGAGCCGTAGAGAATTTCCGGTGGGCCGTCGGGCTTGCTCTGCGCCGCGCACATGCCGGTCATGGTTTGCAGCACCTGGTCGTAACCGGCCTTGGCCCTGAGCGGGCCCTGTTCGCCGTAGCCGGTTACTGCGCAGTAGATCAGCTGCGGGTTGACCGCCTGTAGCTGCTCATAACCAATGCCTAGACGCTGGGGCACGCCAGGGCGGAAATTGTGCACCAGCACGTCGGCCTGACGCACCAGGCTCAGTAGCGCGTCCAGGCCGCCCGCAGCCTTAAGGTCCAGGACCACACCGGATTTACTGCGATTGACCCCCAGAAACGCGCGGCTTTCCGAGGCCAGCGTCGAGGGGTATTTGCGCAGGTTATCGCCGGTCGGCGGTTCGATTTTGATCACGGTCGCGCCCTGATCGGCCAGCAACGAACAGCCGTAAGGGCCGGCGATATAGGCGCTGAGGTCGAGTACGGTGATGCCGGACAGCGGGCCTGCGGCCGAGGTCGGTCGGGAGGGATGCGACATGAGGGTATCTCCGATCTTGTTATCACTGTCCGGAGCATGAGGTGCGGGCTCCGATGCAGCACATGGAAGCCATTCTGGTCAGCATGATCGAGAAATAAAATGCGTTTTAGCTAGCTTTAGAATCCATAAAAAATGGACTTACCGTTGACCGAGTTGTTCGAACAACACTTTGCAGAACACGTCGATCAAACGCTCCTTGGCGGAGTTGCGTTTCCATAACAGACCGATCGGTCTATACAACCCCGCCCCCGGCAGCGGGATCTGCGCCAGCTCACCCAGTTGCGCGTGCATGGGCCGCCATTGCGGCACCAGCGACACGCCCAGGTTGCCTTTGACCATCGCCGCGATGGCGTCCAGCGCGTCCATTTCGAAGCGTTCCTGAGGCTGAATCCCTGCCTGCAGCAGGTACCGGTCCGCCAGCACGCCACCCCAGGAACGGCGGTGATAACGAATGAACGGCTGACTGCGCAGCACTTCATGAGGGTGTTGATCGGCCAGGTGAGGCGGTGCCAGAACCACGAAGGGCTCGTCACGCACCGGGCGCCAGACGAACTCCTTGGGCAGCTCGAACTGCGGCGCGACCATCATGGCGATGTCGGTCTCGCCGGACAGCACCTTGCGGTACAGATCGGTGGAAAACGCAGGCTCCACGTGGGGGCGCAGGTGCTCGTATTTGGCGATCAGCGTGGCGAGCACGTCAGGCACCAGATAGGCCAGCGCCGTGGTGATGCAGCCGATGCGCAGTTCGCCGGCGACGGTATCCAGAGCCGCGATGGCACGCAGCTCCCGAGCGCGTACTAACAGCTCGCGGGCTGGGCCCAATAGTGCGGAGCCGGCGGCGGTGAGCTGCATGTTGCGGCCGGTGCGGCTCAATAGCGGCTGGCCGATTTCGTGCTCCAGCGCCTTGATCCGTTGGGCAACGGCGGTCGGCGTCAGATTCAGCTTGCGCGCGGCGGCGGCGGTGGAGCCCAGTTCAGCGACCTGCAGGAAGCTGTCGAGATAGCGCGTGTCCATAGTCTAAAAATTCTGGATTCTAAACGTAGAAATACGCACTTTAGTTAGCTTTTGTGCTTTTGCAATATGGGCCTGGCTTTCAAGCACAGTCCCGGGTCTACCCACCCGGCTTCCAAGAACAATGCCGGGTATGGGATGCGATCCTGTCATCCGGCGCGACGCTGCAACGCCTCGATGGCGAGCGTCGTCATCAGGTGAGTCGCCCATGCGCAGCAAACTGTTCGTTCCAGGATCGCGCCCTGAACTCTTCGAAAAGGCCCTGGCCTCGCGCGCCGACGGTGTCAGCTTCGATCTGGAAGACGCGGTGGCCGAGAGCGCGAAAGCCGATGCCCGTCGTCAGTTGGCAGGCTTTCTGGCGCAACTGCCCGCCACCGACAAGACCATTGTGGTGCGGGTGAACAGCCAGGATTCGCTGCATTACCCCGCCGATCTCGAGGCGCTGGTCGGCACTCGGCTGGACATCATCAACCTGCCCAAGGTCGAAGGCCCCGAGCAGATCCTGCAACTGGTGGCCGACCTTGAACGTCTAGAGCGCCAGCAGCCATCGGCGGCCAATATCCGCATTCTGGCCAACATTGAATCCCCTCGCGGCCTGCGCCTGGCCGCTGACATCGCCTGCGCCCATCGGCGGGTCATGGGCCTGCAACTGGGTTTTGCCGACCTGCTGGAGCCGCTGGGCATCAACCGTCGCGAAGCCGACGTGATCCGGCAGATTCAGCTTAGCGTGCGCATGGCGGCAGGTGAGGCGAGCATCGCCGCCTTTGATGCCGCTTTCGCTGCGATCAAGGACCCTGACGCCTACCGCGAAGAGGCTCGTTATGCCCGCAGCCTGGGCTTCACGGGCAAGTCTTGTATCCACCCGACCCAGATCGACATGGCCAACGAGGCGTTCATGCCCTCGGCCGAGGAGATCGACCGCGCCCAGCGCTTTGTCGCAGCGGCCGATGAGGCCGAAGCCGCAGGGGTAGGGGCTTATCAGGTCGACGGGCAGATGGTCGATGCGCCGTTCGTGATTCGCGCGCGCATGGTCCTGGAGCAGGCCCGTCAGGCGGGGCTGCTGGCTCACTGACACCGCGCCGGATCCCAGGCAACAAACCGCTCTACAACAATAAAAGAAGACGAGGTTTCCCATGCACAATGCCGAATCGTTGGCCACGCCTGCCGTGGCCGCGCCAGATGCACGCCGCGACGGGCTGTTCTGGCGGCTGATGGACATCCGCATCAGCTTTATTCCCTTGCCGGTGTACCTGCTGCTGTTGGCGCTAGTGGTCGGGCTGTTGTTCACCAAAGCACTCAAGCCTGACCTGCCAACCATGGTCGCGATCATCGGCCTGGGCGGCGCCACCTGTGGCGAAATCGGCAAGCGCCTGCCGTTCTTCGGCAAAATCGGCGGCGCGGCGATTGTCTCGGCGTTCCTGCCGTCGTATCTGGTCAGCCTCGGCTGGGTGCCCCAGGACATCATTGCGCCGGTGACCACCTTCACCAAGTCGAGTAACTTCATTTACTTGTTCGTTTCGGCGGTGGTGGTCGGCAGCATTTTCACCATGGACCGCAACCTGATCATCAAGGGCTTCGCCAAGATATTCGTGCCGTTGCTGGTGGGTTCGGTGCTGGCGCTGTTCGCCGGGATCGCCGTGGGCATGCTCTGCGGGCTGGAGCTGCGCCAAGTGCTGTTTTTCGTCATCGTGCCGGTGATGGGTGGCGGGCTGGGCGAGGGCGCGATTCCGCTGTCAGTGGGCTACGGCGAAATCCTTGGGATGAACTCGGGCAAGATCCTCGCGCAACTGCTGCCGATCATTTTGCTGGGCAACCTTTGCGCGATCATGGCCTGCGGCGCGCTGGATCTGTTGGGCAAGCGCTTCCCTCACCTGACCGGCAATGGCCGTCTGCAGATGCTGGAGCTGCCGCGGGATGACGCCAAGGTTGGTGTGGAGAAAGAGGTCAGCTTTGACGGCCAGATCGTCAATCAGGTGATTGCCGCGGGGATGTGTGCGATCACGCTGTATCTGGCGGGCGTGCTGCTGCACGCACTGTTCGGCCTGCCGGGACCGGTGTGCATGCTGTTTCTCGCAGTGCTGCTCAAGCTGTGCAACGCCGTGCCGCAGCGGCTGGAAGCGGGGGCGCAGGTGCTGTTCAAGTTCTTCACCACCTGCGTGACCTATCCGCTGCTGTTCGCCAACTCCATCGCCGTGACCCACTGGAGCGAGCTGACCGCCGCCTTCCACATCGGCAATGTGCTGACCATCGCCACCACGGTGCTGACCCTGGTGCTGACTGGCCTGGTGATCGGCCGGAAGATGGGCATGTACCCGATCGAAACCGCCATCGTCAACGGCTGCCACAGTGGCCTGGGCGGCACCGGTGACATCGCCATCCTGACCGCCGCCAATCGCATGCAATTGCTGCCGTTCGCGCAGATTTCCACGCGCATTGGCGGGGCGATCACAGTGATGGGGGCGTTGCTGATCCTGGCGAATCTGCCAGCGGTTTAGCGAAGCAGGTCATTCGGGAGGCAGATGGTGTTTTTGTGGGGGGCAGCTTGCTGGCAAAGGCGCTGGATCAGCTGCGGATGAGCTGACTGACAGCCCGCATTTGCCAGCAAGCCGGCTCCCACAAGGTTGTTATGCGCAGGCCTCAGAGCGTCGCCTTGACCTGCAACCCCAGAATCAGCGTGTTGTCGATGTCCTCACCGTAAAACGCCCCCGGCTCGATGATGTACTGCACCGACGGGCGAATCGTCAGCCACGGCGCCACTTGTGCGCCGTAGGTCATCTCCACCAGACCTTCGCCGCTGGCCAGGTCCGGGAAGTCTTCACCGCGGGCCAACGCCGCATTTTCCTGGACGTCACGGCTGCGTGAGTTGAACACTGCGCGGCCATAGCCAATGGCGACGGTGTCGTTGGGGCGCGAGACGAACGGCTTCTTCAGTGCGAAACCGGTCGAGTACCAACGACGGAACGGCGAAGCGGCAGCGCTGGCGTTGGAGAACTGGCCGAACAGGTGCACGTTGCGGCCGCTAACGTCGCTGGAGTTCCAGATCGTCTGGTCCATCAGGAAATACGAGCCTTCACGACCGGCGACTTCCTTGTGGGTGCCGATGCGCGGCGCGTCCGAGGTGTCGTAGTAATAGCCGACGCGGTACTCGCCGGGCATGTCGCCGAGCACGTTGTAGATCGCCTCGATAGGCAGGATGTTGCCGGTGCTGTCCTTGGGCGTGACGTGCCAGGCGCGGCTGGAATCGCCGTTGCTGGCGGCGTCGACCTTGAACGCTGCGACCTGCACCGCGAAGTTCGGGTTGAAGCGGTACTTGGCCATGCCGCCCAGGTGCGCGTTGGGGTAGTTGCTCCAGCCGCTGCCGCCGGACATCGCCAACGGGTGGCCGCAGAAACCGGCGTTCATGAAGTTGCACAGGATGCCGCTGGAAAGGCCGCCCAGGTCGTTGCCCATGGCCATGTAGCCGAGCTTGACGTTCAGCGCGGGGGTGAACAGCGTGTTCTCGTAGCTCAGTTCCGTGAGGCGGGTGTAGAGGCCGCCGTAGTTTTCCTGCACCGGCAGGCGGTTGCCCACCAGGTCGCCCGAGCCGTCGTTGCCGCGTCGGTCGTTGATGGTCAGTTGCACCTTGCCGCCGCTTTCCAGGTCCAGCAACTTGCCCAGATCGAACTGTGCGCCGAGCTTGACGTTCTGCGAGTAACGCGTGCCACGCTGCTTGCCGCCATGGGCGTTGTAGACGGTTTCGCCGCTGTAGTCGCCGGTGATCTTCACGCCTTGCGCAGCCAGGCGGCTACGATTGCCACCCCAGTCGCCAGTCATGGTCGGCTGTTGCAGCCAGTCATCGGCCAGGGTCGGCGCAGACACGGCCATCGCCAGCACGGAACCGACGACCAGCGCCGTAGAGAACCCACGGCGCGAGCCGGAATCTGCCAGGTGTTGCGAAGGATTGCTCATCAAAAAAACCTGAAGTGCGAAAAACCGTCTTCACAGGCGAGGACGGCAGAAGAGGGGCACGCGCGGGTGCGCTCGAAAGCGGGCGAAATGAAAACATACTTATGTACTGACTGGTTAATTCATTTTGACGATTGCGACTATCGTCACAGGCCATAGTGGCCTGCCGCTGGCGAAGGTCGTGGCCGACTTGCTGGCGAATGCGGCGGGTCAGTTGGTAGATGAATCGCCTGACGCACCGCATTCGCCAGCATGCCGGCACAAGGATGAGTGGCGTTCGAAACTCAGTCGAACCCCTGTACCAGCCCCTTGAACGCTGGCAACGCCGGATTGTCGTTGTCCTGCCGCGAGACCATGTACAGCTCGGCGTAAAGATCGGCATCGCGCAGCGGGCGAAACACCAGGTGGTCGCTGTGCAGCTGGGTGGCGGAGGATGGGACGATGGCCACACCGAGCCCGGCCTTGACCATGCTCACCACGGTGTGGGTCTGCCCCAGATGATAGACGTAGCGTGGCGTCACGCCGGTCATGGCGAACAGCCCGGCGATGCAGTCATAGAAATAGCGGCCCTCGTCGGGGGCATACATCACGAAGGGCTGCTGATCCAGATCGCGCACGGCGATGGCGTCTTTTGCAGCGAGCGGATGACCTTGGGGCACAGCGACCAGCAATGGCTCACGGCTGATCAACTGCGCATCCAGGGCGTCGCGATCATTCACCTGACGCACAAAGCCCACGTCAATCCGGTGCGCGGACAATGCCTGGAGCTGGGCGGTGGAGACCATTTCCTTGAGGCTGAACTGCAACCCCGGCAGTTCCTCGGCCGCCCATGCCAGCAGCTGCGGAATCATCTGGTAGGCGCTGACCGCCGTGAAGCCCAGTGTCAGGCTGCCGGCTTCCCCTCGGGCCAGACGCCGGGCGCCATCGGCGGCCTGATCGGAAAACGCAAGGATGTGCCGGGCATCGCGTAAAAAACCCTGGCCCGCGGCGGTCAGCTTCACCGAGCGGTTACTGCGCTCCAGCAACTGGATGCCCAACCCCCGTTCGAGCAGCTGCACCTGACGGCTCAGGGGCGGCTGGGTCATGTACATCCGCGTGGCGGCGCGGCCGAAATGCAGTTCTTCGGCGACGGCCACGAAACAGCGCAACTGGTGCAATTCCACGATTCAATATCCGCATCAATCCATACAGCTTCTATGTTAGACCCGAATCGATCTCCTCTCCTATGATCGCAGCGTGAGTTGTACGACAACAAAAACAAAAGGCTCGCCAGACAGAGCGGGCAGGAGACACACCATGCTCAGCAAATCCCTTCCTGCGGATTACGCCGACGCGCAAGCGAAGGTCGGCCGTCACCGTTTCCTGATTCTCTCGATGATCTTCATCGTCACCGTGATCAACTACGCCGACCGCGCGACCATGTCGATCGCCGGGACCGGCGTGGTCAAGGACCTGGGCCTCGATCCGATGATGCTCGGCATGATCTTCTCGGCATTCGCCTGGGCCTATGCGCTGGGACAGATCCCCGGTGGCTGGCTGCTAGACCGTTTCGGCGCGCGTCGGGTGTACGGCGCAAGCCTGGTGCTGTGGTCGGTGTTCACCATGGCGCAGGGCACGGTGGGGTGGTTCGGCCTGATGGGGGCGTCGGCGGCGATGAGCCTGTTCGCCATGCGCTTCATGCTCGGGCTGGTGGAGTCCCCGGCGTTCCCGGCCAACAACCGCATCGTTTCCTGCTGGTTTCCCACCAGCGAGCGCGGCACGGCTTCAGCGCTATTCAACTCGGCGCAGTACATGGCCGTGGTGCTGTTTACCCCGCTGATGGCCTGGCTGACCCATGCCCTGGGCTGGGAGCACGTCTTTCTGTGGATGGGCGCGTTGGGCCTGGTGCTGAGCGTGTTCTGGTTCGCGCTCTACCGTGAACCCCATAGCGACAAGCGCCTGAGCAGCAAGGAGCTGGACTACATGCGCGAAGGCGGCGCTCTGGTGGACCTGGAGCTCAACCGCAAGGAGAAGAAGAACAAGGCCAAATGGGCCGAGATCAAGCAGCTGTTCACCAGCCGCACCCTGTGGGCGATCTATCTGGGACAGTACTGCATCACCGCGCTGACGTACTTCTTCATCACCTGGTTCCCGATCTACCTGATCAAGGGCCGTGGCATGACCATCATGGAAGCCGGCTGGGTCGCGGCATTGCCGGCCATCTGCGGTTTTTCCGGCGGTGTGCTCGGCGGCATGCTCTCGGATCTGCTGATCCGCCGTGGCGTACACCCGTCGATGGCACGCAAGACGCCGTTCCTGATCGGCATGGTGATGTCGACGATTCTGGTGCTAGCCAACTTCGTCGACGCCAACTGGATCGTCATCACCCTCATGGCCGTCGCCTTCTTCGGCAAGGGGCTGGCGGCGGTGGGCTGGGCGGTGCTCTCAGACACCGCGCCGAAAAACATGGTTGGCCTGAGCGGTGGTGTGTTCAACGGTATCGGCAACATCGCCGGGATCATCACCCCCGTAGTGATCGGCTATATCGTCGCCACCACTGGCTCCTTCAACATCGCCCTGTGGTTCGTCGCGGCCCACGGGTTGCTTGGGGTGTTTGCCTACAGCGTTCTGGCGGGGCGCTTCGAGCGGCTTGAGCTGCGTTGAACGTTGCCGAATCGGCGCGGGCGACGCTTGAGTCACACGCGCCGAGTGGCAGGTGGTGTCAGCTGCGAGAAGCGAACACGTCCTTAAGTACCGGCACCGCCGACATCGCCTTCGGCCAGCCGACGTAGAACGCCAGATGCGTCACCACTTCGGCGGCCTGCTCGCGGGTCAGGCCGTTGTCCATGGCGCGGTAGAGGTGGAAGGTCAGT
>CAURWS010000056.1:0-11621 GCA_963528485.1 uncultured Pseudomonas sp.
GTCGTTGAAGGTGCGCAGCGTCTGCTGGACCAGCGGCGTCAGCGGTTGCTTGTCGTACTGGCGCGTGCTGCTCAGCTCGGCGTGATCCTGATCCGTCAGCGAGTGCAGCGCGCGGTATCGCCAGCCGGGCTGATTGGCGATGAACACGATGCCCCGCGCGTCGCTGACCAAAAGCAGGTCATCGCCTTGGGCCCAGGTGTGTTCCAGATCGGGAAACTCGAGTTTGACCACCATCGCGCCGATGAACTGCCCGGCGTCGTCATGCACCGCGTTGGATAAAAAGTAACCGGGAATGCCACTGGTTACGCCGACCGCGTAGAAACGCCCGACACCGTTGGCTTTGGTCTGGGTGAAGTAGGGGCGGAAACCGTAGTTATGGCCGACGTAGCTGCTGGGCAGGCGCCAGTTGCTGGCACCAATGGCCAGGCCGTTGCGGTCGAGCAACTCCAGTGTCGAGGACCGCGCTGCGCCGTTGATCTGCTCCAGCTTCAGGTTCAGCGTCTGGGTGATTTCCGGCGTCACCGGGCCCTGAAGGGCGTCGCGCATCTGCGGATCCAGCGCCAGCACCGCGGGCAGGGCGCGGTAGCGTTCGATCAGGGTTTGCAGGGTGTTGGCGTACAGCGACAGCTGCTGCTGGGCGCGCGCAGCGTCGTCTTCCAGCGAATGACGTTGCGCCTGATGCATCGCCAGCGTCGCGACAATGGCCGCGCCGGCTAGGATCAGCAAAACGGACAAGAGAAGACGGGCGGAGCGAGGCATGGCGGATGGCCTGTGAGAATGCGGCGCGATCCAGGGGGACCGCGCCATCGGGCCACCTTACTGCAGGGTGAAGGTGGTTTCTTTCACGTCCTGGGAATCCAGGCCGATCATCAGTTTGAAGTCACCCGCTTCAGCCGCGTACTTGAGCGACGGGTTGAAGAACTTCAGGTCTTCTTCGGTCAGGGTGAAGGTCACGGCTTTTTCTTCGCCTGGCTTCAACATGATCTTCTGGAAGTTCTTCAGTTCTTTTACCGGTCGGCTGATCGAGGCCGCGATGTCGCGCAGGTAAAGCTGAACCACGGTTTCGCCGGCGACCTTGCCGATGTTCTTGACCTGCACGGTGGCGGTCAGCTTGTCCTTGCGGGTCATCTGCTTGATCGACAAGACGATGTCCGAGACGCTGAACTGCGTATAGCTCAGGCCGTAACCGAACGGGAACAGCGGGCTGGTCGGCTCTTCGAAGTAGTTGGACGTGTAGTTCGAATCGTTGACGCGATACGGACGACCGGTGTTCAGGTGGTTGTAGTACGCAGGCACCTGGCCGACCGAACGCGGGAAGGTCATCGGCAGCTTGCCCGACGGGTTGTAGTCACCGAACAGCACGTCAGCCAGCGCGTTGCCGCCTTCAGTGCCGAGGAACCAGCTTTCGACCATCGCATCGGCCAGTTTGTTTTCTTCGCCCAAGGCCAATGGCCGGCCGTTCATCAGCACGATGACCAGCGGTTTGCCGGTAGCCTTGAGGGCTTTGATCAGGTCTCGCTGACGACCCGGCAGTACCAGATCCACACGGCTTGCCGCTTCGTGGGACATATTGCGCGACTCGCCGACCACTGCCACAACCACGTCGGACTGCTGCGCGACCTTGACCGCTTCGTCGATCATGTCCTGTTCAGGGCGACCGTCGATGTGAATCTGATCGTCCATCTTGTTCAGGTAGGTGATCGCTTCCTGATTGTCGGTGACGTTGCTGCCGGCGGCGTACAGAATCTTCGCCTTGTCGCCGATGGCATTGGCCAGGCCGTCGTAGGCGCTGACGGTCTGACGCGCCAGACCTGCGGCGGACCAGCTGCCCATCATGTCCAGCGAGCTTTTCGCCAAGGGGCCGACGATGGCGATGGTGCCCTGTTTTTTCAGGGGCAGGGTGTCGTTTTCGTTCTTCAGCAGGACCATGCTGCGGCGCGCGACATCGCGGGCCTCTGCGCGGTGCAGGCGGTTCTCGGCGTCACGGTCTGCCGGGTCATCCACGGCGGCGCCGATGCGCAGGTACGGGTTGGCGAACAGGCCCATTTCCCACTTGGCGCCGAGCACTTCACGTACGGCGTTGTCGACTTCCTTGACCGAGACTTCGCCGCTTTTCACCAGCGCCGGGAGTTCTTCGCCGTAGGCCTTGTCATTCATGCTCAGGTCGACGCCCGCCTTGATGGCCAGCTTGGCCGCTTCGCGGAAATCCTTGGCGACGCCGTGGTCGATCAGCTCCTTGATCGCGCCGTGGTCGCTGATGGTCACGCCCTTGAAGCCCCAATCCTTGCGCAGCACGTCCTGTAACAGCCAGGCGTTGGCAGTGGAGGGCACGCCGTTGATCGAGTTCAGGGCGACCATCACGCCACCGGCGCCCGCGTCGATCGCGGCGCGGTATGGCGGCAGGTAGTCCTGCTGCATGCGCACCGGGCTCATGTCGACGGTGTTGTAGTCGCGACCGCCTTCCACTGCGCCGTACAGCGCGAAGTGTTTGACGGCAGCCATGATGCTGTTCGGCGCCTGGGTGCTGGTGCCCTGGAAGCCGCGGGTCATGGTCGCGGAGAGGCGCGAGACCAGGTAAGTGTCTTCCCCGAAGCCTTCGGAACTGCGGCCCCAGCGGGCGTCGCGGGTGATGTCGACCATCGGCGCGAAGGTCATGTCCACGCCGTCAGCGGCCGCTTCGATGGCAGACACGCGACCGGCGCGGGTCACGGCGTCCATGTCCCAGGTCGAGGCCAGGCCCAGGCTGATCGGGAAAATGGTGCGCTGGCCGTGAACCACGTCATAGGCGAAGAACATCGGGATCTTCATGCGGCTGTGGGCGACCGCGGCGTCCTGCATGGCGCGGTTGTCGGGCAGCAGGACGGAGTTGAAAGTGCCGCCGATCTTGCCGGCCGCGATTTCCTTGACGATTTCCGACTTGGGCATCTCCGGCCCGATGCTGATCAGGCGCAGCTGGCCGATCTTCTCATCGAGAGTCATCTGCTTCATCAAGTTGGCAATGAAGGCGTTCTTGGCTTGCAGCGTGGAGGGATTACTGGCGGGCTTGACGGCCGTTTCGGCCCAGGCGGACTGGCTGGCCAGACCGATGACGAGACTCAGTAAACACAGCTTATTCATGAACGATGCTCTCAAGGCGTGACCGGCAACTCGCGCGAAATACCGGGTGGCCTTTGTTTTTGGTATGAAACCTTTGGTTTTTATTGTCTTCAGGACGTGGTGTTCGCTGAACTCCCGACACATCTGAGCATCAGTAGCGCAACGAGTTTTATCTGATTGCCATGAGGCAATCCAGAGCCTGTCGACGTAATGGGCCAAGATTATGCCGGGGATCGCCGGGTTTGGCTAAAGTCATGTCTGACGGGATGACCCTTATAAACCACCAAGGAGTGCGCAGGCCATGCAAATAGAGCGTTACGGACACGTTCGAGGCAGTCGTTACAATTTGTCACTAGCGCTGCTGATGCTGCTGAGCACGTTGCTGGCCGGTTGCGGCATCAACAACATTCCGACTTACGACGAGCAGGTCAAGGCCGCGTGGGCACAGGTGCAGAACCAGTATCAGCGCCGGGCCGACCTGATCCCGAATCTGGTGGAGACCGTGAAAGGCTACGCCAAACAGGAGCAAGAGACCCTGACTGCCGTGATCGAGGCGCGCGCCAAGGCGACGTCGATCCAGGTCGATGCCAGCACCTTGAATGACGCGGCCAAGCTCAAGCAGTTCCAGGACGCTCAAGGCCAGCTGACGGGTGCCTTGAGCCGTCTGATGGTGGTGTCCGAGCGCTATCCGGATTTGAAATCCAACCAGAATTTCCTCTCGCTGCAGTCGCAGCTTGAAGGCACGGAGAACCGTATTGCCGTCGCGCGTCGCGATTTCATCGCCGCCGTCGAGAAGTACAACACCGAGATCCGCACCTTTCCCGGTCGCATCTGGCATTCGGTGATGTACAGCGACCTGCCGATTCGCCCCAATTTCGAAGCCACTGCCGCGGACGCCGATAAGGCCCCGCAAGTGAAATTCTGATGCAGTGGGCGCGGCGGGGAGCAGCAGTCGCGTTTTTGGCGATGCTCCTGGGTGTCCTTGCGCAGCAGAGCTTTGCAGAGATCAGGTTTCCGCCGCTGAGTGGCCGAGTGGTCGACACGGCGGACATGCTCGACAACCCGAGCAAGGAACATCTGTCGCAGATGCTTCGCGCCCATGAAGAGCTGACCACCGAGCAGGTCGTGGTGGTCACGGTGCCGAACCTGCAGGGCAGCACCATCGAGGACTACGGCTACCAGCTCGGTCGTTACTGGGGCATCGGCCAGCAGGGCAAGGACAACGGCGCGCTGCTGATCGTCGCCAAGCAAGAGCGCAAGGTGCGCATCGAGGTCGGTTACGGCCTTGAGGACCGGCTCACTGACGCGCAGTCCTCGGTGATCATCAATCAGATCATCACCCCGGCGTTCAAACAAGGCGACTTTGTTGGCGGCATCAACAAAGGCACCGAAGCCATCGTCCAGGTACTGGGCGGTGATCCGCTGGCCGAGCCGGTGGTCGAGGCGTCGGGAGGCGATGACGTCACAGACTGGCGCATGAGCCTGCTGTTTTTCGCGCTGTTCGTGATCGCGGCCTACATCAGCATGCGTTGGGGCGGCGGCATCGGCTTCATCGGTTCCGGCGGGTCTGGCGGCTTTGGCTCTGGGCGATCGGGAGGTTCGAGTTCCGGCGGCATGAGCGGCGGCGGTGGCAGTTTTGGTGGGGGCGGCGCCTCCGGTGGCTGGTAATCGATGGTTTTTATAAGGCTTAACCCATGGCATTACTGACTGAAGAGGAACAGCGCCAAGTCGCCAAGGCCATTGAAACGGTCGAGCGCAGCACTGATGCGGAGCTGGTGACCGTGCTGGCCGCCAGCGCTGACGACTACGCCTACGCACCGCTGATCTGGGCCGGGCTGATCGGTTTGCTGCTGCCGGGGCTGATCAACTTCTACCCCGGCTGGCTCAATGCCAATGAATTGCTGCTGACCCAGATGGCGACCTTTATCGTCGTCGCGCTGCTGTGCCGCTTGCCCGGCATGGTCACCCGGCTGGTCCCCACGACCGTCCGGCACTGGCGAGCGGGCAGCCTGGCGCGGCGGCAATTTCTTGAGCAAAACCTGCATGCAACGGCGAATGGAACCGGCGTGCTGATCTTCGTCAGCGAGGCGGAGCGCTACGTCGAGATCATCGTCGACGACGGCATCGCCCGGCACGTGGACGACATGGTCTGGCGCTCGATGGTCGATGTGTTCACCCAGAAGGTGGGCGAGGGCAAGATTCTTGAGGGCTTTCTGGGTTGTATTCGTTCCTGTGGTGAAGTGCTGAGTCATCAGGTGCCGGTGACGCAACCGCGCAACGAGCTGCCGAACCGTCTGGTGGTGCTGGAGTAGCCTAATCCGATCTACGGGGTGGAGGTGGTACATATTTATATGCACCTCACCCCCGCATCCCGCCTAAAATACCGCTCTCGCATTTTTTGCTTCCCGAGGCTTCACCCGATGTCCGCCACTGCCCCCAACGCCCTGTCTGCGCCGGATCACCGCGCCCAGTTCCTGAGCCTGCTCGACACCTGCCTGACGCAGAACTCGCTGATCAAGCTGGTGCTGGCCAAATACGTCGGGAGCGAGTCGGAGCTGCAGCGGATCATCATCAAGCCCACCACGATCAAGGATCAGCCGTGCCTGTCCTTCGTCTATCGCTACAAGACCCGCGACATCACCAAAAACCACCCGCTGGCCGAAGCCCAGGCGCTGATCGCCGAGCTGTTGCCCGAGTCGTTCAAGAATGCCCATTTGCTCTCGCTCACCGACGAGGTGCAGCTGGAGTTCAGCAAGAAGGGCAAGAGCACGCTGTTTCGCAACAAGTCCCAGCAGCAGCGTGAGGCGCCTTCGGCCGAGCACGATCGCGAGAAGAGGCGTTATCTGGAACTGAGCCGGCCATTCCTCACCGATCTGGGCGTGACCAACAAGCAGCATGAGCTGATTCCGGCCATGTCGCGCAAATGGAAGCAGATCAACAAGTTCATCGAGGTGTTTTCCCACGCCCTGGCGACCTCGCCGATCAAGCTCGACAAGCCGGTGACCGTGGCGGATTTCGGCTCGGGCAAGGGCTATCTGACGTTTGCCATTCACGATTACCTGCGCAACACCTTGCACGCCGAAGGCAACGTCACCGGGGTCGAGCTGCGTGAAGACATGGTCACCCTGTGCAACAACGCCGCGAGTCGTCTGGAGCATCCGGGGCTGGTGTTCAAATGTGGCGATGTGCGCTCGGTGGCGCCAAGCGAGCTTGACGTGATGATCGCGCTGCACGCCTGTGACATCGCCACTGACTACGCGATTCACACCGGCATTCGCTCCGGCGCGTCGATCATCATGTGCTCGCCGTGCTGCCATAAGCAGATCCGCCTGCAGATCCAGAGCCCGACGCTGCTCAAGCCGATGCTGCAATACGGCCTGCACATGGGCCAGCAAGCCGAGATGGTCACCGATGCCTTGCGTGCTTTGCTGCTGGAAGCCTGCGGTTACGAAACCAAGGTGTTCGAGTTCATTTCGCTTGAGCACACCAACAAGAACAAGATGATCCTGGCGGTCAAACGCGCAACGCCGGTCGACCCTGCCGAGCTGCTGGCGAAGATCCAGGAATTGAAAACCTTCTACAACATAAGCGAGCAATGCCTGGAGACGCTGCTCCAGGCGGATGGCCTGCTCGGTTAAACCCGGGATGCAACCACGGGCTTGGGCGCGATGACGGCTGTCTTGCGTCCGATGGCCAGAGTTACGACCACGCCGGCGGCGAAGATCCAGGTGATCGGGTCGATGTGCTCACCGAAGAACAGCGCCGAAAACGCCATGGTGAAGAACAGCTGAACCAGCTGGATCTGACTGACCCGCGCGATCCCGCCCATGGCCAGGCCTGCGTACCAGGCGAAGAAACCGATGAACTGGGAAAACAGCGACACGTAACCAAATGCCCACCAGGCGCCCATGGAAATCGGCCCCTGATGCTGAGACGCGAGGTAACCGACCGGGATGATCAGCACCGGAATCGAGATCACCAGTGCCCAGCAGATCACCTGCCAGCCACCCATCTGCTTCGCCAGTCGGCCGCCTTCGGCATAGCCCAGGCCGCCCACGGCCACAGCGCCGACCATCAGGAGATCACCCGCCTGCAGATTGCCCGCGCCGCTGATCAGTGCGTAGCCCAGCACCAGAACGCTGCCCATTGCCGCACAAGCCCAGAAAGCCCGGGAAGGGCGTTCGTGGGACAACCACGCCGCGTAGATCGCCACCAACAGAGGCTGCAGGCCGTTGACCAATGCGCCGTGGGACGCCGGCAAGGTTTTCATCGCCCAGGCCGACAGCACCGGAAAGCCAATGATCACGCCCAGTGCGACCACCAGCAGCGCCTTGAACTGCGCGAGGGTCGGCAGTTTCTCCCGACGCCACAACAGCAATGCCGCTGCCGGAACCGCCGCCACCAACGCTCGGCCCAGGCCATTGAGCAGCGGGTGGATTTCCTGAACCACAATGCGGGTCATGGGCAGGGTCAGGCTGAAGATCACCACCCCGACCAATCCGAGGATCATGCCGGTGTTTTCGCGAGAGGACATGTTGAATCGTGCCTTGTTCTTATAAATGAAATGAAGGCACTCATTCAGCCACAGATCCCGCGTCTGGCCCCTTAACAGCTGGCAACAGAATCAGCCGTACACTTCGGGTTACATGGAGGAAACGCCGTTTCCAAGTATTTTCCTGCAAGCGCCGTTTGCGACCTGAATGTTGGTGCAGAACTTGAATGCCATCTTCCTGCAACAGTTTGAAGGTCAAATTGCTGCCATCGAATTCAGCCAGGAGAACCATCGTGTCGGTCATCGGAAAGTGGGCGTTGCAAGGTGTCGTAGTGTTCGTGTTCGCATGGATGGCGACCGTAGCGGCTCAGTGGTCAGCGAGCGTCGTCAGATCGACGAGCAGCGACCGCCTTGCCGCATTCAGCAGCGTTCGACTATCGACCGAATCGATAGCCGCCAGCGTCGGCAAAAAGGCGCAGGGCAACGCGGTGGCAGTGGGGGCGTTGTCGGAAAGTAACGAGTAAACGCGCAGGATTGGGAAGATTGGGAGCGTTGTGCTTTCAGGAGCGATGGCCGGACCTTGATGGGTCCGGTTTTTGTTTTTGGGGGGGCAGGAAACGGTGATTGCGGTAGAGAAATTTTTTCTCTGGTATTCGCCGGCATGGTTACTCTGGCTTCGACATTGCATCGTCTGGCACTGGAGCAGTCCGGTGAGGTGATGCCGACTCGAGACTTCAAGCAGTGGATGGCCAAAAACAACCTGTCGTTATCGGCTCCAGCGGTCGAGCTTGGTTTAACGCGCCGCACCATTACTGCGTACAGCAGTGGTGCCGCGCTGATTCCCAAGCACGTCGCGCTGGCGTGCAGGGGTTGGGAATACGAGCCTCGTTGATCGGTGTCTCAACCCTTCTTCACTTCCACCGCCTCCTTCAACCGCGCCACCGGAATCGACAACGCCGGGTTTCCCAGCGGGTGCGTTTTGGCGTCGAAGAATTTCAACTCGATGTTCTGCCCCTCGAACAACGCGCTGTAGTGGCGTTTCTGGTGCTGCACGAAGGCTTCGCTGCGTGGCAGGATCGAGATCGCCAGGGTTTTCGGGCGGGCTTGCAGCACGGCATCGAGAATGTGCCGATCCTGTTTGCCCAGGGCGTGGCCGAAGATGCACAGGGCGCCCTGGTGCTGCGCCAGTTGGGCGTGGCAGAACGACAGGTAGTCCGAGCCGCGGATGATTTTCATCTTGTCGACGCTGCGGCCTTCGCAGACGAACAGCGGCACGTCGTCCAGCGCGTTGACCGCGAAGCTGCCGAGCAGGGTGCTTTCCGAGGACTGCAATTTGCGCGCTGTGCCGTCGAAGTTCTTCACCAGGTGCATGCCGCCGTGCAGGTACAGGATGCGGGTGACGTGGCTGTCAGTGCGGTGCAGATTGAATTCGGCATCGTCGTCGAACAGGTCATCGAACGGCTGCGCGCCATGCATTACCGCCCAGTAGGCGAGCAGGTCGTAGTTGGTCGAGTAGACCGTGGCGTACTGGCTCAGCGCCTGGCTGATGTGGGCGATGGTCGAGGCTTTCATCAAGCGCCACGGGATGTGCGCCGAGCGGATGCCGTGGATCAGCGCTTCCTTGATCGCGAAGTAACGATTGCGCGGCGACGACGAGCTGATGGTCAGCGCCGCGTTGACCCGCATCGCGACTTTCAGGCCGCTGAGTACGGGTTCAAAGTTCTCGGTTTCCATCGATTTGAACAGCGCCAGTTCCGTTGGGCTCAGCGGCTTGTTGCGCGTGGTTTGCGCCAGTTCGAACAGCGAGTCGTAGGCGAAGTTCTTCCAGACGGCGAGGCTCGCGCCATTGCCCAGCAATAAACCCGAGCACGGATGAGTGGTCTGCAACTGGCTCCAATCGGCCAGTTCGGCGTCAAAATCGGTGAATTCCATCGTCTCGCTTCGCTTTCAGGTGAGCAGGCACTGACCGGGGCCAGAACGGAGTGGACTTATAGGAACACCGCTGCGGCTTGTCAACGCCGCTTGCCGTGATCGGCCGCCGGGCAAATATTTCGAACCGCCGTGAAACCCGCTTCTCTAACGTTTGAACCCCAAATCCGGTTCGTTTCAGAGGTGATCATGAAGACCGATCCTGTGAACACCCCCGCGGCGCAAAGCCCCGGCCCCAATCCAAACCCCATGGAAACGACGCGCGCCAGCGACGCCGAGCGTCAGGCTCGTGAATTCGAACGGGTGGAAAGCACCGACGATAAAGAGCGCGAAACCCCGCCCCCACAAACCTGGAAGCACCCGGATGACGGGAAAAGCCTGTCCGAAAAAGACCAGGAAATACCCCTCAAGCCCTGACCACCGCTGGTCCAGTGGTCGTTTACGCGACCTCAACCGGGTGTAAGGTCTTGCGGGTGAACACCACAACACTCTCTGAATGAGAGGGGAGGTACCATGCATAACGCAGTGCTCAGCAAAACCCATTTCAATGGTTATGACGTGATCAACGTCAACAACGGCCCATGGCGAGTCTGCACCCACCACGACCGACTCGGCTCGTTCGGAACGCGAGAGGAGGCCATGGCCTTCGCGGCGTCGCTGCCTGCATTCAAAGAGCGAACGGCGATGAAGGCTGATCATGAGCAAGAGAAGAAAGCGTCTGAGGTGAGGGCAGGGACAAAGCACTGATTCCGGTGAGCCACGAATAGCCCCGATACTGTCGGGGCTTTCTGGGCGAGGGGTTTTGGATTACCCAATTTGGTCCGCCGAAATGTAATGAATTGTGTTGGCCCCCCAATCCCACGCATCTCCATTACAAATCCCCCAAAAGCCGACAAATTGCGGTTGATAGAATTTCGCTGTTGTGAATGCGATTTATTATCTTCCTTTAAGGCTGACAGATGTCCTCCCCAACCAAACTCAATCTCCAGCGCAGCGCCGGCCTGTCGCTTGCGTCTTCTCGCTCAACTACCTTGGCCCCGCTGATGGGCCTGGCGACGTTCATGGCGTTGCCGATGTCGACGTGGGCGGCGGGGCAGGACCAGTCTGCCGGGCAAGGCGCTGTGGGCGATCTGACCCTGCCGGCGACCACCATCGACAGCCAGACCGATGCGCCATACATCACCGACAAGCTCAGCTCGTCCAAGTCGACCGAGCCGCTGCTGGATACGCCGCAGAGCGTGACCGTGGTGTCCTCGCAGCTGCTCAAGGAGCAGAACGCGCAGAGCCTGAAAGACGCATTGCGCAACGTGCCGGGTATCACCTTCAACTCTGGTGAAGGCGGCGGCGGAGTAGGGGACAGCCTGACCATTCGGGGCTTCAACGCCGATGGCAACATTTACCGCGACGGTGTGCGTGACCCTGCGAAGTACTCGCGCAACGACTTTTTCAACACCGAATCGGTGGAAGTGCTCAAGGGCTCCAGCTCCGCGGGCTGGGGCGTGGGCGCGACGGGCGGGGCGGTCAATCTGGTGACCAAGGCGCCGGTACTGGATGACTTCAACCACGTCAGCGCAGGCGTCGGCACCGCCGATTATCGTCGCGGCACGCTGGACGTGAACCACACCTTAGATGGCTTGGGCGAGGGCGCGGCGTTTCGGCTGAACATCATGGGTAACAATTCCGGTGTCGATGGCCGCGACTGGGTCGGCGACGAGCGTTACGGCTTCGCCCCGTCGCTGGCGCTGGGCCTGGGCACCGACACGCGCTTCACGGTCGGCTACGAATACATTCACGACAACAGCAACCCGGACTACGGCATCCCGACCGTCAACGGTATCAATGGCAGCAGCCCGAGTCGTGCCGGTGGCGCGAGCTGGAACAGCTACTGGGGCTGGCGCAACCTGAACTACGAAGACAACGAATCCCATCGCCTGAACATCAAGCTCGCCCACGATTTCAACGATTCGCTGAGCGTCGACACCCAGTTCACCTACTTCCACCTGGATCACGACTACTTCATCACCACCCCCGGTGGCGACACCACGGCGGGCGCACCTGGCATTCAGGCGGGCAATGGCATCTACCGTCGCAACGTCAACACCCC
>CAURWS010000057.1:0-11561 GCA_963528485.1 uncultured Pseudomonas sp.
CAAGCTCGTCCAGGCTCAGCGCGGCGCCGACCCGTGGCGCGTTGTTGGTGGGCTGTTCGCCCATGCCCAGATGGCTGACTTCTACTTTTTCCTGCGGGCAGATAATGCTCGCCCGTTCGATCACGTTGCGCAGCTCGCGAATGTTGCCTGGCCAACGGTAGTTGATGAGGGCATTGCGGGCATCGTCGCTGAAACCCCGGGCCGGTCGGCCGTATTCCTTGACGAAGCGCGCCAGGAAGCGGTCGGCTAGGGTCAGGATGTCTTCGCCGCGCTCGCGCAGGGGCGGCAGATGCAGGGTGATGACGTTCAGGCGGTACAGCAGGTCTTCGCGGAAACGGCCCTCGCGCACCATGTCTTCCAGATTCAGGTTGGTGGCGGCGAGAATGCGCACGTCAGCGCGGCGGGTGACCGGGTCGCCCACGCGCTCATATTCCTTGTCCTGAATGAAGCGCAGCAGTTTTGGCTGCAAGGTCAGCGGGAAATCGCCGATTTCATCGAGGAACAATGTACCGCCGTCCGCCTGATTGACCCGGCCCAGCGTACTCTCGCTGGCGCCCGTGAACGCGCCACGGCTGTGACCGAACAGCTCACTTTCCATCAGCTCGGCGGTTAGCGACGGGCAGTTGATGGTCACGCAGGCTTTCTTCGCGCGCTTACTCCAGCCATGAATGGCCCGCGCCAGCTCACCCTTACCGGTGCCCGACTCGCCCAGAATGAGGATGTTGGCGTCGGTATTGGCCACTTGGCGGGCTGTTTCCAGGATCGCCATCATCGACGGGCTGTGGGAATCCAGGCCGTCCTTGGGTTTGCGCACTTCGCCTTCCAGCGCTTCGAGTCGTGCCGACAACTGACGCACTTCCAGCTGCTTGGCGGTGGCCAGACGCAACTGGTCCGGGCTGCACGGCTTGACCAGATAATCCGCCGCACCCGCCTGGATGGCGTCCACGGCGGTGTCCACAGCCGAATGCGCGGTGACGATCACTACACGCATCCAGGGCGCTTGAATGCGCATCTGCGCCAATACATCCAGACCATTGTCTTCTCCAAGACGCAGATCCAGAAAGCACACGTCGAACACCTGGCGTTGCAGCAGTGCCTCGGCCTGCGCCGCGCTGTTGGCGGTGGCGACGCTGTAGCCTTCGTCTTCCAGGCAATAGCGGAAGGTGCGAAGGATGGCGGATTCATCATCCACTAGCAGAATACGGCCCTGATTCTCAGTGGCTGCTTCCATTTTTCCTACGCTCCTAAATGAATAATCTTTGGTTAGTCCCGGAAAAATCGGGCAAGTTGCATGGTTCATTCTGATTGATTCAGCGCATTGCAGGGTAGTGATCTGGCAAAAAATCAGACTTCTCATTGATTTGCAGCTTTATGCATCGAAAATCTGTCACTCGCGTAGTACTCGGACTGTTTCCTGGGCCGCCGCTTTTTGCACGCACGTGTGAAACAGAACGTCTGGGTAAATGAAAAGTCTCTCCAGTAGTGCCCTTTGAACTGTCTGGAGATTTCCCATGCCCCCGCTGAAGAACATCGCACTGGCCATCGCCGCTGCAGGCCTGCTCGCCACGACGCCGCTCACGGTCCAGGCTGCCCAGAGCGATTTGTCCACCCAGCTCGCCCAGGCGCGTCAGGAAGGCTCGATCTGGACAGCCTTTGCGCTCAATCGCCATCTGAGCCCGTTCAACATCGGCGTCAAGGTCGAGCAAGGCACCGCGACCCTCACCGGCAAGGTGGAAAATCAGGTCGACAAGGACCTCGCCACGCAGATCGCAGGCGACACTCAAGGCATCAACAAGGTCGACAACCAGCTGCAGATCGACCCGCAGGTGGCCGCAGAACCCGGCACCAAGGCCAACATGGCCCAGCGTTTCGACGATGCGACGCTGGTGGCGACGATCAAGTCCAAGCTGTTGTGGAATAGCGTGACGGAGGGACTGAACATCGAGGTATCGGCCAATCAGGGCGTCGTGACCTTGAAAGGTCAGGCCAAGGACGCGGACGCCAAGCAGCTCGCTGGCAGCCTCGCCAGCAACACCGATGGCGTGACCGAGGTGAACAACCTGATCAGCATCAGCGCCCGTGACACGCAGGCCATCAAAGAGCAGAGCGAAGCCCAGGCCAACAGCGTGCGTGAGGAGTTCAGCGATGCGTGGATCACCAGCAAGGTCAAATCCAGCCTTATCTATAGCCGCACCCTCGACGGCCTGAATATCAAGGTCGAAACCAAGGGCGGTGTCGTGCGCCTCGACGGCGTGGTGGCCAATTACGCCGAGAAGGAACTGGCCGTGGAGATTGCGCGCAACATTCGCGGTGTCAAAGGCGTGGACGCCGACACCTTGCGCGTAACGCCTCGCAGCGCCGGGTAGGACGTTGGCGTCGTGCAATACGCACGACGCCAAATGTTCAATCGTGCAGCTTGCGTGTAAGACAGTTCTCTCTGAACTATTTAAATAGTTGATTTATAACGTTTTTATGGATCAAAAAAAGCTGGCACACAGGCTGCAATATCTTCGGTAACAAAGGTCTTTTCCCTGACCGACAAGATTACCGGAGCCAGCTGAATGAACACTCAACGCCTCGCCGCCCTGCGCATCTCCCCTCTGCACCTGCAGCAGGGTTTGTTCGCCAGTCTGGCGTTGATGATCACGTTGATTGCTGCTCAGCAATTCGCTCACTGGAGCCAGAAACAGGATGTCACTCAGGTTCGTCACACCTATAGCCACAGCGCCCCTTTCGCCAAAGCGACTGCGCTGAAAGCCACAGACGTCGGGATGAATCTGCAATCGGTTGAAGAAGCGTCGGCTGCCACCCAAGAAATGCCGCGCCAACAGAGTTGGGTTTTCTGACCTCGGACAGAGACGCAATCTACTCCGAGGGTCACTTCCGACACCTCGCCGTAGCTGGAAATTAAAAAACAGTAAGGAGAATCACCATGTTGAGCTGGGCTATCACATTTCTGATCATCGCCATCGTCGCAGCGGTACTGGGCTTCGGTGGTATCGCAGGCACCGCCACGGGTATCGCCAAGATTCTCTTTGTTGTGTTCCTGGTCATGTTCGTCGTGTCGTTCTTCTTTGGCCGTCGCGGTCGGGGCTGACGAATATGGCTGTCGCGCATTTTCGTGCACTGGTTCTGGCGCTTCTTGCAAGCGCCAGCGCCACAGCCATGGCAGCCAACGACGGCCAGGCGAGGGTTAACGAGCTGCTCAGTTCCGATCCTGAATACCGCGAGACCTGGTCAAGCGTTGTAAAGAAAGAGGAGCGTTTACCCGATTGGGTGATCAATCTGTCCGGCTCGTCCGATCAGATGAACGCGGTGACCGAGGATGGTGACAAATACCTGGTAGGGCCTCTCTGCGAAACCCAGGACACGTGCATCAACAAGCGGCTCATCGTGGCGTTCAGCCTGGACAAGTCTCACGCCTACGCCATGTTGGTCGAAGTGCCCGCGGGTTTGCCTGCGGACAAATCGCCGACTCGCCACGCGGACTATCGCTTTCTCGGCAAGCCTGACGAAGGGATGCAACAGCTTCTGAAAGAGCAACTGAAAAAAGATCCGAACTGGTACTGATTCAAATGACGGAAGACCGAATTTTGTTTGGGTCTTCCTGAAAGCCGCACAGCCCGAGGAGGGTCTGTGCGTGACCAAGGGGCCGGGGCGTTCTGACCAATGGAGTGGTCGCGGCGCACCAGGTGTACAGGGAGTACTCCCATTTGTGGGCCGGGTCAGGAAGCCGCAACGCAAGTCCATCGTCCGATTCGCCGTCTGGCTGAACCCGACTGTGGGCTTGCGACGCGCAAATTTCTGAATGACCGTATATCGCCAAAACCCCTCTTCAAATGACGTCTCGGTCATATGTGACCTATTTGTCACTTGCCTCTTCTGATACTCCCCATACCGCGCTACAGGCGACGTTTTAGCCACTTCTCAGCATAAAAATGCTCATCGAGAATGCCTCGTTTTGGGGCGGATTTCCGTAAGTCTTTGATTTGGCTCATGCCGATTCGGCATGAGGTAGTCATTTACGGCATTAGACGTCGAAGCCTTCGATGGGAATAGTTGCGCCCTTTTTCCGCCTGCCCAGAGCTTGGACGCTCGTTCGCAGAGACCTTCTGGACAGATCCAAGGGCATCCACGCAGTGGCGTCGCTTCACGAGAGTGGCCTCTTTCGCGTGGTTGAGAAATGTCCATGCCAACTACAACAAAGGTAATGACATGAAGAAGGCAAAACTGAGCCTGGCCTGGCAGATCCTCATCGGTCTGGTCCTGGGTATCACCCTCGGTGCTGTGCTCAACCACTTCAGCGCTGAAAAAGCCTGGTGGATCAGCAACATCCTGCAACCTGCAGGTGACATCTTCATCCGCCTGATCAAGATGATCGTCATTCCTATCGTGATCTCGTCGCTGATCGTCGGCATCGCAGGTGTGGGCGATGCCAAGAAGCTCGGCCGCATTGGCCTGAAAACCATTGTCTACTTCGAAATCGTCACCACGATTGCCATTGTCGTCGGCCTGCTGCTGGCCAACGTGTTCCATCCGGGCACCGGTATCGACATGAGCACGCTGGGCACTGTGGACATCTCGCAATACGAGAAGACCACCGCCGAAGTGCAGCACGACCACGCCTTTATCGCGACGATCCTCAACCTGATCCCGTCGAACATTTTCGCGGCCGTTGCCCGTGGCGACATGCTGCCGATCATCTTCTTCTCGGTGTTCTTCGGTCTGGGCCTGTCGAGCCTGAACGCTGAAGTGCGCGAGCCGCTGGTGAAGGTGTTCCAGGGTGTGTCGGAAACCATGTTCAAGGTCACCCACATGATCATGAACTACGCGCCGATCGGTGTTTTCGCCCTGATCGCCGTGACCGTTGCCAACTTCGGCTTCGCCTCACTGCTGCCGCTGGCCAAACTGGTGATTCTGGTTTATGTCGCCATCGCCTTCTTTGCCTTTGTGGTGCTGGGCCTGATCGCGCGTTTGTTCGGCTTCTCGGTGCTCAAGTTGATGCGTATCTTCAAGGATGAGCTGGTGCTGGCCTACTCCACCGCCAGCTCCGAGACCGTGCTGCCGCGCGTGATCGAGAAGATGGAAGCCTACGGCGCGCCGAAAGCGATCAGCAGCTTCGTAGTGCCGACCGGTTACTCGTTCAACCTCGACGGCTCGACGTTGTATCAGAGCATTGCCGCGCTGTTCATCGCCCAGCTGTATGGCATCGACTTGTCGGTGGGCACGCAGATCATGCTGGTACTGACCCTGATGGTCACCTCCAAAGGTATCGCCGGCGTGCCGGGCGTGTCGTTCGTGGTGCTGCTGGCGACCCTGGGCAGCGTCGGTATTCCGCTGGAAGGCCTGGCGTTCATCGCCGGTGTCGACCGCATCATGGACATGGCGCGCACCGCGCTGAACGTGATCGGCAACGCCCTGGCCGTGCTGGTCATCGCGCGCTGGGAAGGCATGTACGACGACGCCAAGGGCGAGCGTTACTGGAATTCGCTGCCGCACTTGCGCAGCAAAGAAACGTTGCCCGCGGGTCAGTCGACGGTTGATTGATTGCTCAAATGCGTGAACACAAACCCCGGCCCAGGCTGGGGTTTGTTGTTTTTGGGGACTGTCTGAACAGGACATCGCACCATCGGACTGTTTCTGTAGGCTGTTTTTATCGGATTGAGCCGAGTAGCCGGTAGGACATGTCCGGCAGACAATATCGGGGTTTGTTGTTTGCGCCCCCGCCGCTATCATCCCCGCATCTTGCGAGGGGATTGACTGATGCTTAACGGCCTGTGGCTTGGTTTTTTTGTGGTCGCGGCGATTTCCGCGTTGGCGCAGTGGCTGGTGGGTGGCAACGCCGGCATCTTTGCCGCCATGGTGGAAAGCATCTTTGCGATGGCCAAGCTGTCGGTGGAGGTGATGGTTCTGCTGTTCGGCACCCTGACCCTGTGGCTGGGCTTTCTCAACATCGCAGAGAAGGCCGGCATCGTCGACTGGCTCGGCAAGGTCCTCGCGCCGCTGTTCCATCGCCTGATGCCTGAAGTCCCTCGCGGCCACCCGGCGCTGGGCCTGATCACCCTCAACTTCGCCGCCAACGCGCTGGGCCTGGACAACGCCGCCACGCCCATCGGCCTCAAGGCCATGCGCTCGCTGCAAGAGCTCAACCCCAGCCAGACCGTCGCCAGCAATGCGCAGATCCTCTTTCTGGTGCTCAACGCCTCCTCCCTGACGCTGCTGCCGGTGACCATCTTCATGTACCGCGCCCAGCAAGGTGCGCTCGACCCGACCATGGTTTTCCTGCCGATCCTGCTGGCCACCAGCGCCTCGACCCTCGTTGGCCTGCTTTCGGTGGCGTTCATGCAGCGCCTGCGCCTGTGGGACGCTGTGGTGCTCGCTTATCTCGTGCCGGGCGCCTTGCTGCTGGGCGGCTTCATGGCGATCCTCGCCGGTTTGTCGGCCACGGCGTTGTCGAGCCTGTCGTCAATCCTGGGCAACGTCACGCTGTTCGGCATCATCATGCTGTTTCTGGTGGTGGGCGCGCTGCGCAAGGTCAAGGTGTACGAAACCTTCGTCGAGGGCGCCAAAGAAGGCTTCGACGTGGCGAAAAACCTGCTGCCGTATCTGGTGGCGATGCTCTGTGCGGTGGGTGTGCTGCGGGCGTCGGGGGCGCTGGACCTGATTCTGGAAGGCATCCGCCACGCCATTCAGTGGATGGGCCTGGACACCCGTTTCGTCGATGCCCTGCCCACGGCGCTGGTCAAACCTTTCTCAGGCAGCGCCGCGCGGGCGATGTTGATCGAGACCATGAAGACTCAGGGCGTCGACAGCTTCCCTGCGCTGGTGGCCGCGACGATTCAGGGCAGCACCGAAACCACTTTCTATGTGCTGGCGGTGTACTTCGGCGCCGTGGGCATTCAGCGCGCCCGTCACGCCGTGGGGTGTGCGCTGCTGGCGGAGCTGTCCGGCGTGATCGCGGCAATCGCGGTGTGCTATTGGTTCTTCGGTTCGGCGGCGTAACGCTTCTGGCCCTGCTCCACGGTCCATTGCAGCACTTGTGCGCTCAGCGTGTCGCTGGCCTGCCCGAAGCCGGCAACCATCGCTGGGACGTGCTTGTCGGTCACTGGCTGACGCACTTCGAAGCGGCGGCTGGCGACGATGCGCTGATCGTTGTCAGCCAGCCGCGCGTCCAGACGAATCACCACTTCAATGGCGGCGCCACGGTATTCGCTTTGGAACGCCTGCAATTCCCCGCTCAGCTCGAAATCCGCCTGAAGGTTGCTGTCGTCGGTGCTGATCGACTGCACGCGACCATCGCGATAAAACGCGTCGGTCAGGCGATTGCGCAGCAGTACCGGCGCGGGGTCGGTCCAGCGCGCGCCTTTATAGCTGCTGATCACGTCGCCCTGCGGGATGACCGCAATGCGCGGGCTGTCGAGGGTTTCGCTGGATTTCGGCCGCGCCACACGCAACGACCACGGTACCGGGGTCGCAGCCTTGCTGATGCTTGCGGCGGTCGGCAAGCGATAGACGTCAGACGGCTCCTGCTTGGGCAGGATCGAGCAGGCGGTCATCGACAACGCCGTAGACAACAACGCACTGGCCAGCAACAGACGGGTGAATGAATGACTGGCAAGCCTCATGGCTCGAACTCCTTGTTCTTGTCGCTACCGAGCAGGTAGCCGCTGGGGTTGGCATTGAGGCTGCGCGAGATGGTCTTGAGCGAGGCCAGGGTTTCACGCAGTTCGCGAATCGCCGGGCCCAGTTCGCCGAGGCCCTGCAGGCCGCCGTCGACCGAATGCTTGTTAGCCTTGATCAACTGATTGATCGTGTCGGTGCTCTCCTGCAGCGAGACCATTGCCGCCTGGCCGGTGGCGATGGCCTGCTTGCCGTCGACCGTGAACAGTACGTTGGCGTTGCGCATCGCGGTGGTGGTCTGGTCCAGGGTGGTGCTGGCCTGCTTGCTCAGGGCCAGCAGCTGCTTTAGGGTCTGGCGGATGTCGTCGCGCTGGTCGGCGATCACTGCCGTGGTCTGCTCAAGGTGCTCGATGGTGTTGCTCAGCGCCTGGACGTTCTTGGACGACAGCAGTTCGTTGGCGTTGTGCAGCAGCGTGTTGATGCCTGTCAGCAGGTCGTTGCTGTCGTTGAGCAGGCGCGAAATCGGCGAAGGCGAGGCGATGATTTCCGGGAGTCTGCCGCCCTCGCCGTTAAGCGCCTCGCTTTGTGGGGTGCCCCCGCTGAGCTGAATGATCGAGGTGCCAGTGATGCCGGCCAGCGCCAGTTTGGCGAAGGTGTCGCGCTTGATCGGGGTTTCGCCAGCGACGCGAATCTGCGCCAGTACGCGGCGTGGGTCCTGTGGGTCGAGGCGCAGGTTGACCACGTCGCCGACCTTGATGCCGTTGTACTGCACGGGGCTGCCACGGGACAGGCCGGTCACGGCCTCGTTGAACACCACCTGATAATCCTTGAACGCGGTGTCGACGCTGGACTTGGCCAGCCACAGGCCGAACAGCAGCGCGGCGGCGACTACGATCACCGTGAACAGGCCGATCAAGACGTGATGGGCGCGGGTTTCCATCATGAGACCTCGTGTGGGTGGGTGGCCGCAGCATAGGCCGAGCGGCCGCGCGGGCCATGAAAGTATTCGTGAATCCAGTCGTCCTTGTAGGCCGACACCTTGTCGATGCTATCGGCCACCAGCACGCGTTTCTGCGCCAGCACGGCGACCCGGTCGGTGATGGTGTACAGCGTGTCCAGGTCGTGGGTGACCATGAACACACTCAGGCCCAACGCATCGCGCAGGGTCAGGATCAGTTGGTCGAAGGCGCCAGCGCCAATCGGGTCGAGCCCTGCTGTGGGTTCATCGAGAAACAGGATGTCCGGGTCCAACGCCAGAGCACGGGCCAATGCGGCGCGCTTGATCATCCCGCCGGAAAGCGACGCGGGGTATTTGTGCGCTGCCGACAACGGCAGGCCGGACAGGGCCATCTTGATCCCCGCCAGGTGCTCGGCTTCTTCGCGGCTCAAACCGGCGTGCTCGATCAGCGGCAGGGCGACGTTCTCGGTGATGGTCAGCGACGAGAACAGCGCGCCTTTCTGAAACAGCACGCCGAAACGTCGTTCGACCTGGGAGCGCGCTTTGTCCGGCAGATTCAGCAAATCCTGACCCAACACCCGGATATTGCCTTCAGCGGGTCGCTGCAAGCCGACAATGCTGCGCAGCAACACCGATTTGCCGCTGCCCGAGCCGCCGACCACAGCGAGGATTTCCCCGCGATACAGGTCCAGGTCGAGGTTCTCGTGAACCACCTGCGGGCCAAAGCGATTGCACAGGCCGCGCACCTGAATCACCGCCTCGCTGGGTTGAACGCAACGTCGGGTCACCAGCCAATCTCCATGAAGAACATCGCGGCCAGTGCATCCAGCACGATGACCACGAAAATCGACTGCACCACCGCCGACGTCGTGTGGGCGCCCACCGACTCGGCGCTGCCCTCGACCTTGAAGCCTTCCAGGCAGCCGATCGCGGCGATGAAGAAGGCGAAGATCGGCGCTTTGACGATCCCCACCAGAAAGTGCTGCACGCCGATGTCGGCCTGCATCAGGGACAGAAACATCGCCGGCGAAATATCCAGTGACAGCGCGCAGACCACGCCGCCGCCGACGATGCCGCAGATCATCGCCAGAAACGTCAGCATCGGCAGTGAGATCAGCAACGCCAGCACGCGGGGCAGGACCAGCATCTCTGTAGGACTGAGCCCCAATGTGCGCAGGGCGTCGAGTTCTTCGTTGGCCTTCATCGAGCCGATCTGCGCGGTAAAGGCACTTGCCGTGCGGCCAGCCAGCAGAATCGCGGTCAGCAGCACGGCGAATTCACGCAGGAAAGAGAAGCCGATCAGGTCCACCGTGAAGATCGTCGCGCCAAAAGCCTTGAGTACCGTGGCGCCGAGAAACGCCACCACGGCGCCGACCATGAACGTCAGCAGCGCGACGATGGGCGCGGCGTCCAGGCCGATCTGTTCGATGTGGGCGATGACCGAGGTACTGCGCCAGCGTTTGGGGCGCAACATCGTGGCGACGAAGCTTTGCAGGATCAGGCCGATGAAGCCGAGCAGCTGCAGGGTGTCGTTCCAGATCACCTCGACCGCCGAACCGATCCGCGCCAGCAGTTGCGTGCCGACAGGGGCTTCCGGGTCTTTCAGTGGCTGACAGTAGTCGCTCAGTGCGCTCTGAATCGTCTGCATCAACGCGCGGCTGGATTCCGGCAGATTGGGCGCCTGAACCGCCAGCAATCGCAGACGCTGCGTGCCAAGCAACTCCACCAGCAACGAGGCCCCGGCGGTGTCCAGCGCGCCCAGCTCGCTCATGTCCACTTGCGTGGCGGGGCTGAAACCGGCGCTCAAGGCGTCGGTCTGGCGCTTGAGGTCGTGGTAGTGGGCAAGCGTCCAGTCCCCGGCGATCCACATCTGCGCGGGATCGGTCGAAGTGTCCAGTCTGACACTGCCGCACGCCTGTGGCGTGCGGTTGGCGAGGGTGATCGATGGGGGCATGGGCACGAGCTTAGTTGGTTTTGGCCGGGTCGGACGGGCTCGAAGATGGCTTATTGTCACTGTCTTTGTCCGGGTCGGAACCGGACGACCCGAGGGTGTCTGCGCCGGGCTTTAGGCCTGCCGGGGTGATCTTTTTGCGGGTCACCGCCGGTTGATCGGTGTCCGTGACTTCAAAACGCAACACGCCGATCATCTGGCCATCCTCTGTCAGCACCCTCACCTGCCATTTGCCGAGCACGTCCGGCGGGAAATTCTGTTTGTGGGTCCACGCGCGATAGCCTTCCTTACGTCCGCCGTGAATGTCTAGCGCAATTCGATCGACTTCTTCGCCGTTATGGCGCCAAACGTGATAAATCCGCTCGTCCAGGCCACGCGGTGCGTTGATCGAGGTGTACGCGTAGAGCCCGCTGCTGCGCAGCTGGTTGACGCCGATCTCTTGAATGCTCTCGCCGGGGGTGCGGCTCTGGTTGTCGAATTGCGTGCTAACCGCCACTTCGGTCATCCACAGCGTGGCCGGCGGCACCCACGAGCGCAGCATCCAGCCTGCGCCGCCGATCCCCAGAATCAGCAGCACCAGCCCTGCGCCACGCTTGAAACTGTTGACCGGAAAGCTCGACGCCAGGCTCGGGATCGACAGCAGCATCGCAGTGCCCAGCGCCAGTTTGTAGCTCTCGGCGGTGGTCAGGTGCAGGATGATCGGCAGCGCCGTGAGCATCGCGGCGAACAGCGTCAGGGTGTGCAGCGCCAGGAACAGCCAGCGCCGTGGGGCCAGCCATTTGTAGTACAGCGGGTCGATAATCGAGATCAGCCCGGCCACGGCCAGCAGCCCGGTGAACGCCAGCTGGCCACTGTTCCAGGTGGTGGTGATGGAGAAGAACGGCAGGACGAAGAATAGACTTTCCTGATGGATCATCTGCGTGGCGTAGCGCAGCAGGGGTTGCGGGATTTCGCGCTTGAAGACTTTGGCGAGCAGGGCCACAGCGCTGTTTTCGACCATCAGCCAGAGCCAGCTGACGATGAGAATCACCG
>CAURWS010000058.1:0-11503 GCA_963528485.1 uncultured Pseudomonas sp.
CCCCCCGGCCTTGAAGTATTCCACCTCGTTCAGGGTGTCGATCCGACACAGCACCTCGACATTTTCCTGTTTGCCGTTTTCCCGGGTGATCTGCAGGGTCAGGCTCATGCCCGGTTGCTGGGTCGCGCCGGTCAGGCCGGTGATGTTCAGCACTTCCTTGCCGGTCAGCTCAAGGGTTTTGCGGCTCTGGCCGTTCTTGAACTGCAACGGCAATACGCCCATGCCCACCAGATTCGAGCGGTGGATACGCTCGAAGCTCTCGGCGATAACCGCTTTCACGCCCAGCAGGTTGGTGCCCTTGGCCGCCCAGTCTCGGCTCGACCCGGTGCCGTATTCCTGACCGGCAATGACCACCAGCGGCGTGCCTTCCTGCTGATAGCGCATGGCCGCGTCATAGATCGGCAGCTTCTCGTCGGTCGGTACGTGCAGGGTGTAGCCGCCTTCTTCGTTACCGAGCATTTCGTTACGAATTCGGATGTTGGCGAAGGTGCCACGCATCATCACTTCGTGGTTGCCGCGACGCGAGCCATAGGAGTTGAAGTCCTTGGGTTCCACGCCCTTGCTGCGCAGGTAACGGCCGGCCGGGCTGTCGGCCTTGATGTTGCCGGCAGGGGAGATGTGGTCGGTGGTCACCGAGTCGCCCAGAATCGCCAGCACTCGCGCCTTTTGTACGTCGGCGATCACCGGCAGGGGGCCGGCCACGTCGTCGAAAAACGGTGGGTGCTGAATGTAGGTCGAATCGTCCTGCCAGACGTAGGTCGCGGCCTGTGGCACTTCTATGGCCTGCCATTGCGCGTCGCCAGCGAAGACTTCGGCGTACTCCTTGTGGAACATACCGGTGCTGACGTTGAGGACGGCGTCGGCGATTTCCTTCTGGGTCGGCCAGATGTCGCGCAGGTAAACCGGCTTGCCATCGCTGCCTTCGCCCAGTGGCTCGGTGCTCAAGTCCACGCGCACGCTGCCCGCCAGGGCATAGGCGACGACGAGGGGGGGTGAGGCCAGCCAGTTGGTTTTCACCAGCGGATGTACGCGGCCTTCGAAGTTGCGGTTGCCCGACAACACCGACGCGACGGTCAGGTCCGACTGCTGAATGGCCTTCTCGATAGGATCGCGCAGGGGGCCGGAGTTGCCGATACAGGTGGTGCAGCCGTAACCCACCAGGTCAAAGCCAAGCTTGTCGAGGTACTCGGTCAGGCCAGCGGCTTTGTAGTAATCGGTGACGACTTTGGAGCCCGGCGCCAGCGAACTCTTCACCCAGGGTTTGCGCTGCAGGCCTTTTTCCACGGCCTTTTTCGCCAGCAATCCCGCCGCTATCATCACGCTGGGGTTCGAGGTGTTGGTGCAAGAGGTGATCGCGGCGATGACCACCGCGCCGTTTTTCAGGCGGTAACGATTGCCCTCATATTCATACTCGGCCTCACCGACCTGTTCGGCGTTGCCCACCGCCACGCCACCGCCGCCTTCGCTTTCCAGGCGGCTTTCGTCGTGTTTGCTGGGCTTGAGCGCCAGGCCCAGAAAGTCATCGAACGCTTGGGAAACATCCGGCAGGGCGACGCGATCCTGCGGGCGTTTCGGCCCTGCGAGGCTTGCCACCACCGAACCCATGTCCAGCTCCAGCGCGTCGGTGAACACCGGTTCCTGACCGGGCAGACGCCACAGGCCCTGAGCTTTGGTGTAAGCCTCTACCAGCGCCACTGTTTCATCCGGACGGCCTGACAGGCGCAGGTATTCCAGGGTCACGTCGTCCACCGGAAAGAAGCCGCAGGTGGCGCCGTATTCCGGGGCCATATTGGCGATGGTGGCACGGTCGGCGAGCGGCAGGTCAGCCAGGCCGTCGCCATAGAATTCGACGAATTTACCCACCACGCCTTTCTTGCGCAGCATCTGGGTCACGGTCAGCACCAGGTCGGTAGCGGTAATGCCTTCCTTGAGCTTGCCAGTGAGTTTGAAGCCGATGACTTCAGGGATCAGCATCGACACCGGCTGGCCGAGCATGGCCGCTTCGGCTTCGATCCCGCCCACGCCCCAGCCCAGCACGCCAAGGCCGTTGATCATCGTGGTGTGGGAATCGGTACCGACCAGCGTATCCGGGAAGGCGTAGGTGCGGCCGTCTTCTTCCTTGGTCCACACCGTGCGGCCCAGGTATTCGAGGTTGACCTGATGGCAGATGCCGGTGCCCGGCGGCACCACGCTGAAGTTGTCGAACGCGCTCTGGCCCCAGCGCAAAAAGGCGTAGCGTTCGCCGTTACGCTGCATTTCGATGTCGACGTTTTCGCCGAAGGCCTGTTGATCGCCGAACTTGTCGACCATGACCGAGTGGTCGATGACCAGGTCCACCGGCGACAGCGGGTTGATGCGCTGCGGATCGCCCCCGGCCTTTGCCACGGCGGCGCGCATGGCGGCCAGATCGACCACGGCGGGCACGCCGGTGAAGTCCTGCATCAGCACGCGGGCGGGGCGGTACTGGATTTCCCGGTCGGATTTGCGCTCGGTGAGCCAGGCGGCCAGGGATTTGAAATCTTCACCGGTGACGGTCTGGTTGTCTTCCCAGCGCAGCAGGTTTTCCAGCAGCACCTTGAGCGACATGGGCAGTCTGTCGAGCTCGCCCAGGGTCTTGGCGGCGTCGGGCAGGCTGAAGTAGTGGTAAGTCTTGTTGCCGACGTCGAGTGTCTTGAGGCTTTTCAGGCTATCGAGGGAGGGCATGAACTAACTCCTTGACGGGTCCGCACGGTACGGACGGGCGTATCACACAAAACGGTAAGACGATCTCTTTCAGCCCTCTGAATGGCGGCTTTGAATGGTCATTGACTAGTACTGGACCGTTGGCCTGCGCCAGTGGTTCCTGATTCCGCTATCATGCGCGGCTTTCGAGTCATTGAGGTTAATCCTCAAGTATAGGTCGCGTGGGACTTCTCACCGACGCGCCGTGGAGAACACCCCGTGAACACCCTTTTCATGCATTGCCGTCCCGGTTTCGAAGGCGAGGTCTGCTCGGAAATCAGCGAGCACGCCGCGCATCTGGGCGTGTCCGGTTATGCCAAGGCCAAGGCGGACACGGCCTGCGCCGAGTTCGTCTGCACCGAGCCGGACGGCGCCGAGCGCTTGATGAACGGCCTGCGTTTCGCCGATCTGATTTTCCCGCGCCAGTGGGCGCGCGGGGTGTTCGTCGCCTTGCCGGAAACCGACCGTATCAGCGTCATCCTTGAGCACATGGCCGAATTCTCCACCTGCGGCAGCCTGTGGCTGGAAGTGGTCGACACCAATGATGGCAAAGAGCTCTCGACCTTCTGCCGCAAGTTCGAAGGTCCCCTGCGCAAGGCGCTGGAGAAGGCCGGCAAACTGGCGGACAACGCCAGCCTGCCGCGCCTGCTGCTGACTTTCAAAAGCGGCCGGGAAGTGTTTCTGGGTTTGGCCGATGGCGATAACTCGGCGATGTGGCCCATGGGCATCCCGCGTCTGAAGTTTCCCCGCGAGGCGCCGAGCCGTTCGACGCTGAAGCTGGAAGAGGCCTGGCATCACTTCATCCCTCGCGATCAATGGGACGAACGCCTGTCGGATGACATGACCGGTGTTGATCTGGGCGCAGCTCCCGGCGGCTGGACCTATCAACTGGTCAGGCGCGGCATGCTGGTGACCGCCATCGACAACGGCCCGATGGCTGAAAGCCTGATGGACACCGGTTTGGTGCAGCACCTGATGGCCGACGGTTTTACCTACAAACCGCGTCAGACCGTGGACTGGATGGTGTGCGACATCGTCGAAAAGCCTGCACGAAACGCCGCGTTGCTCGAAACCTGGCTGGGCGAGGGCTTGTGCCGCGAGGCAGTGGTCAACCTCAAGTTGCCGATGAAGCAGCGCTATGCCGAAGTGAAGCGCCTGCTGGAACGTATCGAAGAGGGCTTCAAGGCCCGGGGCGTGAAGGTTTCGATCGGTTGCAAACAGCTGTACCACGACCGCGAAGAGGTGACCTGCCATTTGCGTCGGCTGGATATGAAGCGCAAAGCCTGATCCGTCGAACCTGCACGACCTGTAGCAATCCGGTCGCGAGTGGTTCGCACGGTGTCCGAAGAAGGGCAATATAGTGCGCAGTTGGCCTGAGAGGAGCGATCCAGTGCACAAGGATCCTTTACAACGCGCATCGGTGTTGCAGCACGTCAGCCTCAATGTGCGGCGGTTGCGCCACGGGGCGGATTTGAGTCAGACGGCGCTGGCCGAAAAATCAGGGGTCAGTCGGCGCATGCTGGTGGCCATTGAGGCGGGGGAGAAGAACGTCAGTCTGGCGACGCTCGATCGTGTCGCCGAGGCGTTGGACGTGGCGTTCAGCGACCTGATCCAGGCGCCGGACGAGCCCGACGCCAGCCGCATCAACGAACTCGCCTGGGCCGGCACGCAGCCGGGCAGCAAGGCAGTATTGCTGGCCAAGGCGTCGGCGCGCCATGGCGTGGAGCTGTGGGAGTTTTCCCTGGCGCCGGGGGAGGCTTACCTGTCCGAGGCCGACCCGGAAGGCTGGAGCGAGCAGGTGTACGTGATCGAGGGGCATCTGAGCGTGGCCTTGCCGGATGAAACCCGACAGGTCGCGGCGGGGGAGTTCTTCATGTTCGCCAGCAACCGGGCTCATGCCTATCGCAATGAGGGTGAGGTCATGGTGCGGTTTGTGAGGAACGTGGTGTTGTGAACGGTTCAGGGGTGGACACCCTTTAATCGGATCATTGATCCCCTTGCGGGAGAGAGCTTGCTCGCCAAGAGGCCGGTGCATCCACAGCCTCTCCCTTGGCTGTGACTCGGCGTTCGTGACCAAACTCACTCCCACAAACAGGATGACCGCTTCAAAGTTGCTGACTCAGCAACACCCGATCAACACTTTGCCCGCTTTTCACCCGGCAAACCCGTTCAATCCCGGCATGTTCCGTGCCTTGCATCCTCCGTACCGAAACAGGCCGACCAACGTCCTGTTTGAATCCATTCGCACGCTCTCCATAAT
Organism: uncultured Pseudomonas sp.; assembly: GCA_963528485.1. Classification (GTDB taxonomy): domain Bacteria; phylum Pseudomonadota; class Gammaproteobacteria; order Pseudomonadales; family Pseudomonadaceae; genus Aquipseudomonas. The sequence continues at coordinate 4,982 of CAURWS010000058.1, forward strand.
CAGGCGTGCGCGCCATCGTGGCGAAGACAAGGCGAGAATAATGAGCTCAGAGAACAATCGACCTGACGCAGACATCCTGATCGTCGGCGGCGGCCTCAGCGGCACGCTGCTGGCGGTGCAGTTGCTGCGCCTGCCGGGGCAGCGGCGCATCGTGATCATCGAGCCGCGCCCGGAGCTTGGGCGCGGGGAGGCCTACAGCGCCACAGAGCTGGGCCACACCCTCAACGGCAATGCCGCGCGCATGAGTGTCGACCCGGACGACACCGAAGACCTGACCCGCTGGCTGGGCGACTTCATCGCCGCCGGGGGCTGGCCGGAGTCGGACGAGCAGCACGTGCCGGTGGGCGAACTGTTTCCACCTCGCGGTATTTTCGGGCTTTACGTTCAGCAACGTCTGGCCGAAGCCCAGGCGGTTGGCGCGCAATTCGGCTCGACCGTCGAGCATGTGCACGGCGAGGCTGTGGACCTGCAAGTCGAGCCCTCCGGCGTTCGCATCACCCTGGCCGACAACCGCGAACTCACCGGTCGCTTCGGTGTGCTGGCCACGGGCATGTTCGCCGCCGCGCGCACCCCTCAGCGCGACTCCAACGCGCTCAATGCTGCCGCCGTGGACCCGTGGGGCGTGGAGGCGATGCGTCACCTCGACCCGCAAGGCCGGGTGCTGATCATCGGTTCGGGCCTGACCATGGTCGACGCCGTGGTGTCCCTTGAGCAGGCCGGGCATCGAGGCCCCATCGATGTGTTTTCTCGTCATGGCCTGTTGCCTCATGTGCGCCGTCAACCACCGAGCTGGCCGGATTTTCTTGCCGCCGATCACAGCATTCGCAGCACCCGACAGCTTGTCCGCGCCTTACGTGTGCAGTGCGCGCAAGCCATCGCTCAGGGCATTGACTGGCAGGCGCCGCTGGACACCGTGCGGGTGCACATCCCACGGCTGTGGAGCCAGGCGTCTGACCTTGAGCGACGTCAATTCGTACGTCATGTGCGGCCTTGGTGGGAAAGCCATCACCACCGCTCGCCGCCGCCCAGCGCCAAATTGCTCGATCGACTGATGCAGGAAGGCCGCTTGAACATTCATGCCGCGTCGCTGCAGGACGTGCTGGCTCGCGAAGCAGAGCAGGTGCGGATCCGTGTTCGCTATCGCGGCGAGGATCAATCCACCGAGATCAGCGGCGACGCCCTGATCAATTCCACCGGCATTCAGTACGACTGGCGTCGAGTGGACAAAGCCTTGCCCAGGCAACTGCTGGCGCGCGGGTTGATTCAGCCAGGCCCCCTGGCCCTCGGCATTGACGCCGATGCCGGTGGCGCGGTGCGGGATGCTGCTGGGCAGGTATCTGCGCGGCTGTTCGCCATGGGCCCGCCACTGCGTGGCCTGTGGTGGGAGAGCACAGCAGTCACCGACGTTGCCTTGCAGGCCAAGGCGTTGGCAGCGCGGTTGGTGGGCGAGGCATAAACAGCTGTTCAGCGAAATTGTGTCGACCCCGACACAATTTCGCCTCCTGACCCTAAAGCGCTATCCGAACGGGCCGACAGCCAGAGATCGACCCGGTGAAACCGTGCACGGTTTACCGGTGCGTCACAGGATCAGCCAAGGCTATGGAGGCATTCATTCATGTTGAGCTTGAGTTTCAGAAACCCCGCCGATGCCGCAGCACAGGTGCAACTGAGCGTTGCCAGGACCCAGCAGGGGGGCGAGGACGCCAGTGAGCTGCCCACCGCCGCCGAGCAGATGCGCCAGAGTGTTGAGGTGTTGCTGTCGCCCGAAGCGCAGAAGGCGGCGAAGAGCGGCAAGAAGGACGCCGATATCGACGCCACCGACCTGCCGGATCGCATCAAGGATCAGCTGAAGATGATTCGCTCGATCCAGGAGCGCATCGCCAAACGCATGAAAGACATGCAGGCGTTCATGAGCGACCGCTCGCTGTCGCCCAGGGCTCGCGAAGGCAAGATTCGTCAGTTGCAGCTGGAGATTTCGGCCATGACCCACTCGCTGATCCAGGCCACCAACCAGCTCAATCAGGCGATGCAGCAGATGCAGTTGTCACTGGAAGACCGGGCGCTGGCCGGCAAACTGGTCAGCCCGCAGAACCTTCAATCCTGATCCAGCAGGCGCGGCCCGGTGCCGTTTTCGCCCAGGCTGTCGCCCCAGTTGCGCAGCGGGCAGGCCTCCATGGACAGGCAGCCGCAGCCGATGCAGCCATTGAGCTGGTCGCGCAGGGCGGTCAGGCGGTTGATGCGTTCGTCCAGGTCGGTTTTCCAGCAGGCGGACAGCCGGTTCCAGTCGTCCAGCGTGGGCGCGCGGTCCTGTGGCAGCGTGTCCAGCGCGGCCTGAATGGTCGCCAGCGGAATGCCCAGGCGCTGGGCGGTCTTGATCAAGGCCACCCGGCGCAGCACGTCGCGGGGATAGCGACGTTGATTGCCGGCATTGCGCTGGCTGCTGATCAAGCCTTTGGATTCGTAGAAACGCAGCGCGGTAATGGCCACACCGCTGCGTGCGGCGAGCTGACCGACGGTCAGCTCCCGGGCCAGATGCAAGGAGTCAGGGGTACCCATGAAGTGCCTTCGAAAACGTAATGATCGCCAAATGATGCTTGACCTCTAGTTAACTGGAGGTTTTACCCTTCGCAGCCTCGGTTCGCAACAGGCAATACGACGCAAGAAACGTAGTTCTTGGCGATCAAGGGATGCAGCATGCTGTTCAGCGACATCAGTCATCTGTGGAGAGCGTTCATGACGTCACAAGACTCAACCCTTCCTTTCAGTCAGTTTGTCGAATTCACCATCGATCCGCGCCATGAGGTAGGCCTGATCGCCGCCCTTAACGAACGCTTCGAAAGCTTCACCCGCACCTACCCGGGTTTCATCCGCGCCAGCGTGCACGTTAGCGAGGACCGCCAACGCGTGCTCAGCCACGTGGTGTGGAAGTCAAAGTCGGATTGCGAGCTTGCCGTGGAGAATGCCGAGCAGGGCGAGGGGGATCTGTGGGGGCTGATTCGTGCGTATCAGACCAAGGCGATGACCTTCAACGCCTACGCGTTGGTGAGTGAAACCGTCGGGCCGCGTTGAGATCGCGGCCCATCCTCAAACCGAAACCTGCACCATGCGGTCACCCTGCAATTGCTCGCCGGGACGTCGCTTGTTCACCGCCAGTTCGCCGATCTTGATCAGCCGCGCGCGGATGACGTTGCGGCTCAGGCCCAGCAGTTGCGCGGTGTGCACCTGGTTGTAGTGGCTGAAGCGGTACGCAGCCCGCAGCAGGGCGTCTTCGACTTTCTCATGCAGCGCGCCGGCCTGTTCTTCGAACAGGTTCTGGAACGCCCGCGCCAGCAGCGCGTCGGTGGAATCGTCGACGACGGTCGATGACTCTTCCTGACGCTCCAGACGCAAATTGGACAGGCGCAAATCGCTGGCCTGAATCACGCCGTTGCGGCAAATCAGCAGGGTGTGATGAATGACGTTTTCCAGCTCACGAATGTTGCCCGGCCAGCTGTAGGTGCGCAGCTTGTGCTCGGCGTCGCTGCTGATCTGGATCGGCCCGCAGCCCAGGCGCTGGCTATAGACCTCGATGAAGTGGCGGGTCAGCGGCATGATGTCGCCCGGCCGCTCGCGCAGGGTGCTCAGCTCCAGATTGACCACGTTCAGGCGATAGAACAGGTCTTCACGGAAATGCCCGGCGTTGATCGCGCGTTCCAGCTGCACGTTGGTGGCGGCCAGCACGCGTACGTTGATCGGCGTGCTTTTGCGCGAGCCCAGGCGCACGACTTCGCGCTCCTGCAGGACCCGCAGCAATTTGACCTGAATGGCCATCGGCAGATCGCCGATTTCGTCAAGGAACAGCGTGCCGCCGTTGGCCTCTTCGAACCAGCCGGCCTTGGCGGTGAGGGCGCCGGTGAACGCGCCTTTTTCGTGACCGAACAGCGCCACCAACTCCTTGCCGGTGCCGGTTTCGCCGATGATCAGCACGCTGGCGTCACTGGGCGCGACCTGCTGCACATGGGCCAGCAGGGCCTGGGACTTGGGGTCTTCGAACACCTGCGCCGTGGCACGGATCGAGGTCGCCAAGGCCGGTGAGGGCGGTAGGGTCAGTAGCTGCATGGGGATCACTTGTGGTTGAAACGGAACGCTGGCGGTCATGTGGGACTCCTTGTCGCGGTGGGAGATTACCCGTCTCCCAAGCACCGCGCTTTCGCACGGCAAACGGGGATCCCCTGTGGGAGTGAGCTTGCTCACGAATGCTGCGTCACATCCGCTGAAAAGGTGGCGGATGTACTGGCCCCTTCGTGAGCAAGGTCACTCCAACAGGGTGTTCATGGCGTGTTACTTCTGCGGCGGCAAATCGTTGGCGATCATCTCGCCGAACGGGCCTGTCAGGTTGGTGATGCCGCGACCGGCCAGGCTGCGATACGGCTCAGGCAGCAGCGGGAACACCAGCTCGGCGAAGCGGTAGGCTTCTTCCAGATGCGGGTAGCCGGAGAAAATGAAGCTCTCGATGCCCAGGTCCGCGTATTCCTTGATGCGCGCGGCGACTTCCTCGGGGTTGCCCACCAGCGCCGTGCCTGCACCGCCACGCACCAGGCCGACGCCAGCCCACAGGTTCGGAGCGATTTCCAGGTTGTCGCGGCGACCGTCGTGCAACGCGGCCATGCGGCGCTGGCCTTCGGAGTCAAAGCGCGAGAAGGATTTCTGTGCAGCAGCGATGGTTTCGTCGCTGATGTGCTCGATCAGGGTGTCGGCGGCTTTCCACGCCTCTTCGCTGGTTTCGCGAACGATCACGTGCAGACGAATGCCGAACTTCACGGTGCGGCCATTGCGGGCAGCGCGTTCGCGGATGTCGGCCAGTTTTTCGGCCACCGCGGCAGGCGGTTCGCCCCAGGTCAGGTACACGTCGACCTGCTCGGCAGCCAGCTCGTGGGCGGCTTGCGAAGAACCACCGAAATACAGCGGCGGGTAGGGCTTCTGGATCGGCGGGTACAGGGCCTTGGCGTTCTGCACCTTGAGGTGTTTGCCTTCGAAATCCACTGCTTCGCCTTGCAGCACGCGGCGCCAGATCTTCAGGAATTCGTCGGTGACTTCGTAGCGCTCGCTGTGGTCCAGGAAGCTGCCGTCACCACGGTTTTCGTCAGGATCGCCCCCGGTCACGACGTTGATCAGCAGGCGCCCGCCTGACAGGCGATCGAGGGTTGCGGCCATGCGCGCCGAAACAGTCGGCGAGATGATGCCCGGACGAATCGCCACCAGATAGCGCAGGCGTTCGGTCAATGGCACCAGTGCCGAGGCGATCACCCAGGAGTCTTCGCAGGAACGGCCGGTCGGAATCAGCACGCCGTGGTAACCCAGATCATCGGCGGCCTGCGCCACTTGCTTCAGGTAGTTGAGCGTGACCGGGCGAGCGCCCTTGGTGGTGCCCAGAAAGTGGCCGTCGCCGTGGGTCGGTAGAAACCAGAAAACATCCATGAGAAATCCTTCGAGCGGAATCGGTGGCTTTTGGAATAAGTGGGCTATTTATAGAGGTTGCGATTTATTCCGTAAAAGAACTGAATTCCATATTTTTAGAACGTAAAGAGATATGCCGGTGTTTACGTCTTGAAACGAATGGCGAGCGGGAATGTTATTGTTGTGCGCGATTCCAATACGTCATTGACCGAGCCTGACCCTAAGAAGCCGCATGACCTCAAAAAAAGAAGTGGCGCCACTGCCCGAAGACCTGCGGGTATTTCTCACCGTGATCCGCAAGGCTGGGTTTGCCGCCGCTGCCGATGAACTCGGGCTGTCACCGGCCTATGTCAGCAAACGCATTCAGATTCTCGAATCGACCCTGGCCACGCGCCTTTTGCATCGCACCAGCCGAAAGGTCGCGTTGACCGAGGATGGCGAGCGCGTGCAGCGCTGGGCGGTGCGGATTCTTGAAGACTTTCAGATGCTGCACGATGAGCTGTCCGACGCCCATTCCGCGCCCCGTGGCAAGTTGCACCTGTGCAGCTCGTTCGGATTCGGGCGCAATCACGTGGCCCCGGCGATCTCGAAACTGGCCGAGGCGTACCCTGATCTTGAGGTGCGTCTGGATCTATTCGACCGAGTGGTCGATATCGTCAGCGAAGGCTTCGATCTGGAGATTCGCGTGGGCGACGACATCCCCGGTCAGCACATCGGGCGTCAGCTGGTGAGCAATCGTCGCGTGCTGTGCGCCGCGCCGGATTACCTGACGCGGCGCGGTACGCCTCAGCAGTTGCTGGATCTGGAGCAGCACGATTGCCTGGTGCTCAAGGAGCGCGACAACGCCTTTGGCATCTGGCATGTCGAGCGCGACGGCGTGCAGGAGAGCGTGCGCGTGAGCGGGCCGTTGTCGTCCAACAGCGGCGAGATCGTCCTGCAGTGGGCGCTGGACGGGCGAGGGGTGTTGCAGCGTTCGCTGTGGGACGTCAAACCGTTTCTGGAGCAGGGTCGGCTGGTGCAGGTGCTGCCCGAATACACCGAAAGCGCCAACGTCTGGGCGGTGTACCCGACGCGGCTGGCCAATTC